>PWXP01000299.1 GCA_003561895.1 Planctomycetaceae bacterium
AGCAGGTCCCACGGCAGGTGAGCGGCCCCCTCCGGCGGGCGCGACGCCGAGAGAAACTGCTCCAGAACGTCCGGCTGGCGGAGGTAGTAGTATGAGGCGATGATCCGGGGGCATGAACGCCACGGATTGGCGTCGATGCCCAGGGAGCGGCGCAGCTTCAGGGTCGAGTCGCGGTCGATCACGTCGAATCGCAGGGAGAACTTCGACCACATTTCGTCGCGCCATTGCAGGCGGAGCGAAGCCGGTGTGAGGATCAGCACGCGTTGGATGCGCCGGCGGAGGAGCAATTCCTTCTGAATCAGTCCCGCCTCGATGGTCTTGCCCAGCCCCACATCGTCGGCAACCAGCAGAGTGATCCGGGGCATCCTGAGCGCCTTCAGGAGCGGCACCAACTGGTAGTCCTCGACCTGCACCGCACCGTGGAAAGGCGACGAGATGGGCATCCGGTCCAGCGGTCCCTCGCCGTCCGGGTCGAGGTAGGGGGAAACGGCCGTCCAGCGGGCCGAGCGAACCAGGGCGTCGAGGTCGGGCCCGGTCATGGCCGGGTCGGTCGACCGGGGCAGCTCGTTGGGTTCCAGCAGCATGCGGGCCGGTTCCAGTTCCCAGATCAGCTCCTCGGCGTCCGGCTGCTGCCCGTCCTTGTAGTCGAGGCGAACCAGGTGTAGCACGCCGTCCTCGCCGTCGAAAGGCCTGACCTCACTGACAATGCCGCGCCGCTTGCGCGCGATCGCCAGCATGCCCACCTGCGGCGGGCGCGTGGGCGCCATGGTGGACCCGGGGCCCGTCATCGGAGATTCGGCGAGGTCAGGCATGGATTAGGCCCTTTTCCTTCCTCTTGCTTGAGGACATCGGACTGCTGCCGGCACGACACATTGACCCTACCAAAGCAATCCCTTGGGGTGAAGTACCCCCACAGGAAGGATTCGGTTTTGTCCGGGCGTCCCCGGCTGGTGCGGATTCGGTTATGCCGGTCGGGCAAACACGGGGTCTTCAGCCCGCTTTCGCCCGTGTGCAATCCATCATATCAGCCCGGTTGGTCAGCCAGCGTCCAACCACCCGAAATTTTCTCAAAATTCGCCCCCGATCAGGTCGCCGAACCCGGATTCCGGCTCCGAATTCGCACCAACACCCCCACCGGCGGCCCGAAAGCCCGGACCAAGCTGCCCGTCTTGCCAACCGGGCCGTTCCCGGGCCTCCGGGGCCGCCAATTATACAAGTCCGCACCGCAGGGCGGTGAACGGTTGCGGCTTCGTACCGATAGTGTCGAGGAAGTTTCAATCCCCTCGATGCCGGGGCGCTTCTTCAGACTCGGCTACCGGCATTTTTGGGTCGTCGATGGGCAGGTGTTTCAATCCCCTCGATGCCGGGGCGCTTCTTCAGACGGAAGTCTTTCATGTTCCCAACGATTACCCCGAAATGCAGTTTCAATCCCCTCGATGCCGGGGCGCTTCTTCAGACGGTACTACCGGTCGAAGGGGACCAAGCTGCAAGCCAAAGTTTCAATCCCCTCGATGCCGGGGCGCTTCTTCAGACCGAGATACTGGAAGACGGGACGATCAGCGTCGACAGGTTTCAATCCCCTCGATGCCGGGGCGCTTCTTCAGACTCGACCCCCGCGACTGCTTCTGTGACCGCTGCGGGGGTTTCAATCCCCTCGATGCCGGGGCGCTTCTTCAGACCGTATCGGCCGTGCCGTGAGGCAAGAGTGCCACCACGTTTCAATCCCCTCGATGCCGGGGCGCTTCTTCAGACAACATTCTCCATCGCACACAATTACTCCCTGGGAATACGTTTCAATCCCCTCGATGCCGGGGCGCTTCTTCAGACGGTATCGCAACCGGGCGGGGCGCTTGCCGGGCTCACGGTTTCAATCCCCTCGATGCCGGGGCGCTTCTTCAGACTTCGTTTCCTTCATGATGGAAACACCCCCCACTACAGGTTTCAATCCCCTCGATGCCGGGGCGCTTCTTCAGACCTCGCCGGGCAGAACACAGCCCGTCAACAGGAAATGGAAGTTTCAATCCCCTCGATGCCGGGGCGCTTCTTCAGACTCCTCGCCCGCTACGACCACCTGGTGCGTGAGACCGGCTCCGAGGGCCTGCCAAGCCGCAAGGAGATCAAACGGCGGATCGCCGTGTGCCAGAGCAATCCTTGCGGCGAGTTCCGCACGGTCGGTTGCGGGCAGCGGTGGGGATCGACGTGTAAAGTAACTGACCGGTGGTTCGAGCGGTTGACCACAGATACGTGTCCCTTTTGGAGCCAACCATCAGCAGCGTTCAATAACGCATCCGCATTTCCGGCATCGCCACACCTTAGTGACCTTTCCACCACAGAAAAACGCGACAAGAATCATGGGGATGCCTAGTACGGCTCCAACTCCCGTAAAAGTCAGGATCAACCCAAACACGAACAACAATAGTCCGATGGATAGCCCTAGACAATTCCGCTCGACCTTGCGAGTCTTCTTCATGTACCCGCCACATCTTTCGCACTTGATGTGCATGACGGTTTTCCTCCTTCTATTGTGGTTCGAATTACGACGTGCCACGGGATGCGTGTTTCAATCCCCTCGATGCCGGGGCGCTTCTTCAGACGGGCACCCGCAAGATCAGCGGGAAAAACACGCAAGACGTTTCAATCCCCTCGATGCCGGGGCGCTTCTTCAGACGGCAGGCGAACTGGTAAACCACGCGGACGAAATCGCCGGGTTTCAATCCCCTCGATGCCGGGGCGCTTCTTCAGACACGCCGGTTGGCACCTGTCCTATGACCGTGAACTGCGTATGTTTCAATCCCCTCGATGCCGGGGCGCTTCTTCAGACCCACACAGGAGTACAAAAGATGAAGGTAGCATACTTCAAGTTTCAATCCCCTCGATGCCGGGGCGCTTCTTCAGACCGGGTGCGTGTTGCAACCCGTTACATTACCCCCCCGGAGTTTCAATCCCCTCGATGCCGGGGCGCTTCTTCAGACGGACGGGCCGGAGGGCCTCGGAGAGTTTGCCGTCTGGGTGTTTCAATCCCCTCGATGCCGGGGCGCTTCTTCAGACCGGACTACTCTTTTACAGGAGCTCCTCTGTGAATATCCGTTTCAATCCCCTCGATGCCGGGGCGCTTCTTCAGACGGACGGATGGGACCCGGCGCTGCGGCCGGTCAGAACCTAGTTTCAATCCCCTCGATGCCGGGGCGCTTCTTCAGACCACACCACTGAAATCTTCCATGTGCCCAACGACTACCGTTTCAATCCCCTCGATGCCGGGGCGCTTCTTCAGACAGGGACGCCCCTAAGCTGGTTGGCGTTGCCCTGTAGTTTCAATCCCCTCGATGCCGGGGCGCTTCTTCAGACCTAAGAGTGGTCGGCTCCAATGCACTTGCGAGCACTTGTTTCAATCCCCTCGATGCCGGGGCGCTTCTTCAGACGGTCGTTGTCCACTTCAGCAACTAGGCTTTGCAGGGGTTTCAATCCCCTCGATGCCGGGGCGCTTCTTCAGACGGAGACAAAAAGATGAAGTACAACTTCAGCCTACAAGTTTCAATCCCCTCGATGCCGGGGCGCTTCTTCAGACTGGTGCAACCTCGAAAGGGACATGCTATGCAATGAGGTTTCAATCCCCTCGATGCCGGGGCGCTTCTTCAGACTCGGCTGTACCCAGTACGCACAGGGTTGGGAAACCAGTTTCAATCCCCTCGATGCCGGGGCGCTTCTTCAGACCCCCCGCCGTCGCAAGTCGGTCTGTAGCAATGACTTGCGGAGGCGAAATCGCCGAAGTCGTAGTTCGGTAGCGCGAGCCCTCCGAAAGGGTGGGTGCCGTTGTACCGTAAGCCCTTTTGTGGCAAGGCTTTAGGTGAATCGCCGACCGCCGCTGCGGCAAGCTCGGCAAATCCTTACCTGCAAACAGTTTACGGTGATTCCCCACCTTTGCCAAGAGGTCGGCGATCAGCCGACACTGTCTCGGCTGCGGGCAGGCTGTGTCGGGGCCGAACATCAGATCACCTGGTCCTCTTCACGCTCAACGTAGGTGCCCGTCCCAATCACTTCGGTTGCCACGGCGCAGCGGCCGCACAAGTGATAGACGCGAACGGTATCCTCGTCCAAATCGATCTCGTTCTGGATCATCACCCGCATGTCGGCCAGCCGCTTGTCGGTGATATGCCCCTCGAAAACGCTTTTTTGCACGTGGGGCAGCACCTCCTTCAGCCGTTTGAGCAGCCGTGCTCGCCGACGATCCGAAACCACATCGTAACACACAACGACGTACATGGCAATCCATACGGAAGGGAAAACGGCTGGTGGGTTTCTGGGTGCGGACAGTGCTTGCTGCTGAGAGACGGCACACGGCGGGTGCCTTCTACATTACCGAGGTACAAAAGGAATATATTCGCTGTTCTTGTTTTCGATGACTCGCGCCAGGTGGTACACCTGCTCCTGAAGTATTTGCCGCAGTTCGAGGGTTTGCTCGCGCGCCGGGTAGAACATGGTCTCTCGCATTCGTTGGAAAAATGCGCCCAGGAACACGCGCCGCCCGCTGTCGGCCAGGTACACGGCCGGGCGGTGGCTGTCGTCCAGCGACGGCGGTTGGCCATCGTCGGCTTCATCGAGGGAGGCACCGTCTTCCTCGTCTTCGTTGAGATCGATCGGAAGGTCGGGGACAGCCGCAGCCTCGGCCGGGGCCGCTAATGAGGGTGTTCCGCCCTTTGCACTGTCGGCCAATACGGCGGCGAGCGAGGCGGCGGAGTGTTGCTGGAAATCGGAGGGGCCTAGCTGCCGACGATTGACCATCCGAAGCACCAGCCCGTCGATCAACGGGCGGAACTCCTCGATCAGGTCGAGCACCAGCGACGGACGCCCGTAGGCCGGCTGGTGAAAAAAACCGACCATCGGCTCCAAACCGCATTGCAGCACGGTCGTTTCGGCCTGCGTGGTCAGCAGGGCATAGCCGAACGACAGGGCGGCGTTGACCGGATCGCGAGGTGGCCGGCGCGTGCGGCAGGTGAACGTGAAGTGCTCGGAGCGGATCAGCCGGCCGAAGTTGCGGAAGTACAGCGCCGCGGCCTGGCCCTCAAACCCGCGGACCGTATCGATCGACGTTTCCCGGCGTGCGCGTTCGGCCAGCCGGCGCATCTGCCCGACGGCCTCGGCCACGTCGTCCGATTGCAGCTTCCGCTGCGCGCGCAGGAGGATTTGCCGTTGGTGGAGAATCTTACCGACAACGATGGCCCGCGCGATGCGCAGGGCGGTCTCGGGTTCCGCGGCCCGGCGCATCTGGGCCAGCCGGAGCACGACGTTCTTCGATGCCCGCGTTGCCAGGCGGGCACGGAACGCGCCCTTGAGCGTGCAGAACACCACGTCAACATTGCGGCGGGCCAACAGCGCGACGGCGCCCGAGCTGAGTTCGACGCGGCCGAACAGCAGCAGTTGGTCCACGTCCGCCAGCCGCAGCCGCTTGATGATGCGCCCCTCGCGCTTTACGTGCAGCATATCGCCCTCGGCGTGAACGGAGGCCCCTTGCTCGTTGATGGCAACCTGCGGCATCAGGTATCCTCCGCGTCGTCCGGCGGCCCCTGCCGACCGCATTCCATCTGGGCTGAGGATGCATCCGTTGCTGCCTGCCCGTGCCACACGAGTGTTTCCACGCCGTCTTCGATGACCAACTCGTACCGGCCGTCCTCGCATTGCAGCGTTCGGTCGGGCCGGCCGTGCAGCATTTGGCATAGCGCGTCGTGCATTTGCCGCCACTGCCGCTCGATCTCGTGCCGTTGCCGGTCCAGTACGCCATAGCGCCGGGCGAGCACTTGCGCATCTGCGCGGTCCCCGGCATCCTGCGCTGTTGCGGGGGCGGCCTCAACTCGCAGCGTTTCCAGGTGCAATACGGGCGTCGGGTAATGATTCGGAGCAAACGGGAACGCACAGCGGCACTTCACACGGCGCGTCAGGTGGCCGATGCGCTTGCGGATTTTCGGGCACGAAATCGGATTGCCCTTCAATTGGCTCTGCATGAGCGCGTCGGCGGGTACGTCGACGCACTGCTGCAAGAGGTAGTTGACCGCCTGCGGCCCGCCGGGCACATGGCCCAACGTATGGCTGAGCACCACCTGTTCGTCGTGGCTGAGACGCCGGTGCTTGTCGACCTGCCCTTTCAGTTCCGCGAGGACGGGACATTCTTTCAGCAGGTGGCGCATGCGCGGATCGGCTTCGAAGTCGGCCTCGGTCCACGGGGGCGCCACGTTGGGCGGGGCCGGGCCCGCGACAGCCGGAGCCGCTTGCGCTGATTGGCCGGTCTCACTCGCCGCGGGGTCGGTTCGGTCGTCCGCTGCCGGGGCCGCCACGCCGCCAACCAGCCGTTTCAGCCGCCCGATGGCGTCGTACAGCGCGTTGCGCCGCAGGCGCGGGACCGTCTGCAACAGCGCGAGCGGTTCATTTACTGGATTGCCGTCCCCGTCGAGGAACACGCTCCGGTAGCCCGTCTTCCGGTGAACGCCCAGCGGCAATTTGATCAGGTTGCCCAGGCCCTTGCCCGTGCGCTGTGCCTGCTTGGGGAAGAACTCCAGGGCGAACTCTAATTCCACGTGTTGCTGCAAGTAAC
>PWXP01000530.1 GCA_003561895.1 Planctomycetaceae bacterium
CGGTACGGCTTGTATCTCCTCACCAGCGCTCTCCTACCATTCGCCCGAAGGCGAATCCACGATTTCGGTGTCAAACTTACTCCCGTTCATTATCGGCGCAAGGTTGCTCGACCAGTAAGCTGTTACGCACTTTTTAAATGATGGCTGCTTCTAAGCCAACATCCTGGCTGTCACCGCAACCCAACTTCCTTAGTGACTGAGTTTGACTTGGGGACCTTAATCGGTGGTCTGGGTTGTTTCCCTCTTGACCGCGGAGCTTATCCCCCGCGGACTGACTCCCGAGATAATCGTACCGGTATTCGGAGTTTGGTTCAGCAGGGTACCCCGGGAAGGGCCCCAAACCGATTCAGTATCTCTACCCCCGGTACGTAGTGGCTCGAGGCTAGCCCAAAAGCTATTTCGGAGAGAACGAGCTATCTCTGCGTTTGATTAGACTTTCACTCCTCCCCACAAGTCATCCCCTCGGTTTTCAACCCAAGTGGGTTCGGTCCTCCACGCGATGTGACTCGCGCTTCAACCTGCTCATGGGTAGATCACGCAGTTTCGCGTCTACCGCCGACGACAATCGCCCTATTCAGACTCGGTTTCCCTGTGGCTCCCCCGCGGAACGGGTTAACCTGGCCGCCGACGGTAACTCGCCGGATCATTATGCAAAAGGCACGCCGTCACCCATTAGAAATAGGGCTCCGACCGCTTGTAGGCACATGGTTTCAGGTTCAGTATCCTCCCCTAGCAGGGGTTCTTCCCATCGTTCAGTCACCCTACTGAGTTCGCTATCGGTCGTTAGGGAGTATTTAGCCTTGCGGGATGGTCCCCGCTGGTTCAGCCCGGGTTCCACGTGACCGGACCTACTCAGGTACCCCTCGGGAGGCTGCCGAGATTTCGCCTACGGGGCTGTCACCCGCTATGGCCTGCCTTTCCAAACAGTTCGGCTATCCTGCAGCTTGATCACTCCCATGTGAGGGGCCCTACAACCCCGCGAGGGAAACCCTCGCGGTTTGGGCTGTTCCCGTTTCGCTCGCCGCTACTTGGGGAATCGATTTTTCTTTCTTTTCCTCCGGTTACTGAGATGTTTCAGTTCACCGGGTTGGCCGCCTGAGCCTATGGATTCAGCTCAGGCCAGTTCGAGAATCCCGGGATCAACGCTTGTTTGACAGCTACACCGGGCTTATCGCAGTCTTCCACGCTCTTCAAAGCCTCCTAACGCCAAGACATCCCCCATGTGCCCTTAGTAGCTTGGCCACATGAATCCAAAGCTCCAAAAGGAACCCGACCCATGCGGATGGGCTACATTGAACCGCGAACTCTGGGCAAAACCGTCCGCCGAAGCCAACGGCCGCCCGCCGCGGTCCAAGTAACAATTGCTCCAAAAACTAAGTGCTCGGTGAACCCAAACGATGCACGGATCCCGCACACCGCCGTGGTTCACTGTTAGATGCCACTTCGACCACAACCAAATTGTCAAAGAACTACGAGCCACCCGGTGGTGGTGTCATCCGCCACCAATCGGCCCGCTGCCGGATCGACAGGGAATTCGCTCCCAAAGGGGTTTGTTACCGCAGGAGCGTATTCCCTGTAAATCCCTACCAACTATTCGCCCCAACTGGCGAAACCCTCAGTTTACCGCATTTGGAAATCGCTGTCAACAGGCCGCCGAACGATTTTTTCCGCAGCCCACCGACGGCGAACAGCTTTACCTTATCACTCCTTTCGTAGGACGTCAACGGGGCCCCAGAAAAATTCGATGCCTCACCCGCACGGCCAGCCAATCGGACACGGCCAGCCAATCGGACACTGCCAGCGCGAGTCGCTAAAACTCCCCGAGCAATGCCCATACCCGAATTATATCGGCCGGAAGCGGAGAGGCAAGTACCCCGAACGCGAAAAAAAGGTTCTTCCGTTTCTAGGTGCAGCCTGCGACAATTCCGGCGCAGGGTGCCGGGGCGTCCAATTGGGGGTAGTCGCGCACCTCGACCCCCACTTAGGGTGGTGCCGCAATCCTCGGCTTTCGGTTAGCGCAGCTCGCAGTGGTAAGCCAATTCGACTACGGCCCGGCCCCAACCGCGCCCACAATCGACCGAGCCTGGCGGCGCCCTCGGCAACGGCAAATCCTGCTGCTAGGTGCAGGATCGGCGGAAATAATGTCCAGGGAAAGGCGTCGCGCCGTATGGGCCGCCGCCGAGGGCCGATTCGTAAGTAGTGATTCGACAAAGGTTTGCGGATTTCGGAGGGTATGGGGGGCGTGTTTGGCGCACGGTTTGCTTACGCTGAGAGGCCCAACACGGATCGCGGGAGTACCGACCATGCAAATCCAAAACGTCCTTTCCGGCTACACTGACCCCCCCGTCAAGTACACTGACCCGCCGGTCAAGCGTCAGGCCGAGTTTCTCGACGCCGCGGGCCGAATTGTGATCGACCAGGGCACGGTGGAGGCCGGTCCCGGGGGGTCAGCGGCGGAGGCGGCGCGCCACGTGCTCGGCGCCTACGACGTGACCCGCATTACCCCGAAGCAGTTCACCGAGATGATCCAACGGCTGTTCGATGCCGCAGTGATCACCCAGCAGGAGTACGAGCAGTTAGCCGCCATTCGGCTGGACCTCGACATGGGGGGAATCGATGCGGACGCGCCGGTCGACCTGCTGGAGTTCTATCGCGACCAGATCGAACAGGTGCATCGCCGCAACGAACGGGGTGCCTCCGTACCGGACGCGCTGCGCACGCGGTTCGATTGGGTCGAGAAGTTCGCCATGCTTCAAGCGGCTCCTGGTACGTTCGGGCTCGACACGGTAGCCTGATCGGGCCTCGCGTTAGGGCTCGCGAAGGACTTACGCGACCGCGTCCCTCTGCATGAAGAATCCCGGCCCAAGAGGACCCTGCCATGACCAACGGACATCCCCGCGAACTGACCCTCAGTTGCCCCCTGCCGCTGCGCGATTACCCCACCGTGCAGATGGCCCACGGCGGCGGCGGGCGGCTGATGCAGGAGCTGATCGAGGGCCTGTTTCTGCCGGGCTTCGCCGCCGGCCGGCCGTCGATCCCGCACGACAGCGCCCTGCTGGAGGTGGGCCGGGAGCGGCTGGCCTTCACCACCGATTCGTTCGTCGTCGCTCCCCTGTTTTTTCCCGGCGGCGACATCGGCAAGCTGGCCGTCTGCGGCACGATTAACGACCTGGCCATGGCCGGGGCAAAGCCGCTGTACCTGAGCGCCGGTTTCATCCTCGAAGAGGGGTTGCCGCTGGATACCCTCCGCCGCGTGGTCGAGTCGATGCGCCAGGCGGCCGACGAGGCCGGCGTGCAGATCGTCACCGGCGACACCAAGGTAGTCGACCGCGGGCGCGGCGACGGGATGTACGTGAACACGGCCGGCATCGGGCTGGTGGGGCCGCAAACCGATGTTCGGCCCGGCCGGGTCGAGCCGGGCGACGCCGTCCTGCTCAGCGGCGACCTCGGCCGCCACGGTATCGCGGTGATGTCGGTCCGCGAGGGGCTCGACTTCGCCGGGGCGCCCGAAAGCGACTGCGCGCCGCTTCACGGCCTGGTCGAAACTATGCTGGCCGCCGAGGGCGAATTGCACTGCCTGCGCGACCTGACGCGCGGCGGATTGGCCGCCGCGCTGAACGAAATCGCCCGCCACGCCGAGGTGGGTATCGAGTTGCAGGAGGCGGCCATTCCCGTGTGCGAAGGCGTGCGCAGCGCGTGCGAACTGCTGGGGCTTGACCCCCTGTACGCCGCCAATGAAGGCCGCCTGGTGGCCTTCTGTCCCGGCGAGGCAGTCGAGGAGGTGCTGCATCTCATGCACGCGCACCCGCTGGCCGAAAGCCCGGCGGTCGTCGGCCTGGTGGTGGACGAGCATCCGGGCGTGGTCGAGCTTCAGAGCCCCTTCGGGGGCGGCCGCATCCTCGACCTGCTTTCCGGTGAGCAGATGCCGCGCATCTGCTGAAAAGTTTCTCGGGGGGCACTTGACAACGCCTTGGCCGGCGGCAAAACTCCCAAGAATGCGGCCACCGCCATCGGGTCTCAATTACCGCGCAAACGGTCGGGGCGCCGCACTGGCTCGACCCGCTGAAACGGAACTGCTCGGCCGGCCCCACGGAAACGCTGACGGGCGTGGGCTCGACCTCCGCGAAGCAGGACCTCCCGTTGAATAGAGTGGACCAATGGAGGCGTTTATTCTGATCGTCTCGGTGGGGCTGCAGTTCACGGCTGCGGTCGGAGCCCTCCGACTGGCCCGCTTCACCGGCCGCAGTCCCGCCTGGACCGCCCTGGCCGCCGCCATCGGATTGATGGGCGTGCGACGGGCCATCACGCTCGGCCGCCTCCTCACCGGCGACCCCACGTCGCCGGTCGACCTGGCCGCCGAAACTGTCGCCCTGCTCATCTCCATTCTCGTGGTGATCGCGGTCGCCTTCCTCGGCCCGCTCATCAAACGCCTGCAACGCGCCGAGGAAATCCTCCAAATGAACGAACAACTGCGGCAGGAAGCCGACAGGCGGGCCCAAGCGCAGCAGGCGCTGGAGCAACAGCAGCGGACCCTCGGCCGCCTGCTGCAAGCGAGCGACCACGAACGGCGGCTGATCGGGTACGACATCCACGACGGCTTGGCGCAGCAGTTGGCCGGCGCGATGATGCACCTGCAAGCGTACGAGGTCCAACGCCACACCGCCCCCGAACAGGCCGACCGCGCCTATGGCGCCGCCGTGGATCTTGTGCAGCAGGCCCACGCCGAAGCGCGGAGGCTCATCAGCGGCGTTCGCCCGCCGGCGCTGGATGTCTCCGGACTGCAAGCCGCCCTGGCCGGCCTCATCGACGACCTGGGGCCGCCGAAGGGGCCTCATATCGAACTCCATGCCGACGTGCAGTGCGGCCGCCTGCCCGCCGTCCTCGAAAACGCCGTCTACCGCGTGGCTCAAGAGGCCCTGGCCAATGCCTGCCGGCACAGCGGCACCGACCGCGTGGCCGTCACCTTGACCCAGCAGGACGGGACGCTGCGCCTCGAGGTGCGCGACTGGGGAACCGGATTCGATCCCGAATCGGTGCCCGACGACCGCTTCGGCCTCGAAGGCATCCGCCAGCGCGCGCAACTGCTCGGCGGGGAACTGACCGTCGACAGCGCACCCGGCAAGGGCAGCACGGTTTCCGTCACCCTGCCGATCATCCACCGCGCCCTCGACTTGGGCGTCAACTAGATCGACACCGTCGGGGCGTACGGCCAGGGCGTCAGCGAGTCGTACATCGGCGAGGTGATGAAGGAGCGGCGCAAGTAGGTGTTCCTGGCCACCAAGACCCGCGACCGCACCTACGACGACACACCGACTACCTGGACCTGTACCAGCACCACGCCGTGCATCGCGACGAGCAGCTCGACGAGCAGCTCGACGAGATCCCCGGCCGCGACGGCTCGGCACGCGCCTTGGTGCGGCGGCGCGAAGACGCTGCGGGTGCCGCCGGTTACGGCCTGGGTATGCGGGGGGTGTGGCGCCGGCGAGGGCGGCCGAACAGACCCGTGCGGACCTGAGCGCCCTCCAGACCGTAGTCGACCAGTTCGAGCGCACTGCGGCGAACAATCCGGCCCGTCCGGTCCAGTTCCTTCGACCAGTGGCTCACGACGCCGCCGGGTACTTCGCCGGAGGTGACTGCCAGCGTAAACGTGCTGCCCCTCGGATACCGATTGACGGTCCGCACGTGCGCCGTGGACTGGATTTCCGAGAGGACCCGGAACGGCATGTCCAGGGCAATCACTTCAACGGAGGTTTCGCCGAGCTTCTCCTCGCCGTCCAGCGTAGTGGTTACGCTCTCTCGCCGCAGGATCCGCGGCATGACGTCGTCGGAGAAATACACCTTCGAAACGGTTCGCGTGTTGGCGCCGACGATTTCCAACTCCTGCACCTGGCAGTCAACCGTTTGCTCGCCGATGGTGATTCGTGTGGGCGAGGTTTTAACCGGGCGAAGCGTTTGGGTTTCCATTTGGCCCCAGTAGCCCTGGTCGAGCGTCTGCGGTTCCGCTTCAAAGCGTTTGCCGGCCACCTCCACGGTGGTGGCCACTTCGAGCGTGATGCCCCGATCGTCCATTTGCAGCAGGGTGGTCCGCGTATCGGCGGTGCTGGTACCGGTTACCAGTCCCTGCTCGTCGAGCGTTTCGGTAAACACCCGCACCAGTTTCCAGGCGCCCGGCTGGAACTCGCCCCAGGGATGGTGCCGCCTGCAGATGTCCAACTCTTGCCCGGGGCTCCCGGGGGCAAAGACCGACAGCGCAAATATCACTATCCAGAGTGAGCAAGTTGCCATTCGCACGGTAATGTCTCCGGCAGGTGGGGGTGTGGGTGGGGCCAGTCTTTTCCGCTTGCCACGACACTGTAGTTTACCTCCATTCTCACTCGACTGCAAACACTGCCACACTGTGTGCCGAGACAACCAGTTATGCAGGCTGGTTGGTTTTTTCCGGTAAGCGTTCACGGGGCGACGACGCAGTTTTCTCCGCTGTATGCGAAGGGGACCGTCCCATTTTGGCGGCGGAAACGGTGACTCATTGGATAAATCGTTCTTTTTGCCGCGAAAAACGGGACAG
>PWXP01000075.1 GCA_003561895.1 Planctomycetaceae bacterium
TCACGACGCCGGGCATGGGACCGACGAACAACCTGGCTGAGCAGGCGATTCGGTTCGTGGTCATCGACCGGTACATTACGCAGGGGACGCGCAGCGAAAAGGGCCGGCGCTGGTGCGAACGTATTTGGACCGTGGTCGCCACCTGCGCGCAGCAGGGCCGATCGGCCTTCGATTTCGTATTCGCGTCGGTTGAAGCTCATTTCTCGGGTCTTCCCCCGCCCTCCGTCATGATCCACTGGCAGACGTTCTGTCCCGTGCGAAGGCCGCTCTGGACGCACAGGACTACAACCGGGTCAAGTACTTCGAGCCGATCCACGCCGAGTTGGTGCTCCTGGCCGGCCAGGGCGAGGTGCTGCACAACGACGATACGCCGGCGAAAATCCTGGCGTTGATGGGCAAACGTGCCAAGCCGGGCACGGCGGATGGGCAGACCTTCGAGTTCGACGTGGGGCAGGGGGAGCCGGAGCGATTCTCCATCGCAAGAATCGCTCTTCTACAAGACCGAGAATGGGGCTCGTGTCGGGGACGTTTACATGAGCCTGATCTATACCTGCCAGCTTTGCCGGGCCAACCCGCTCGACTATCTGACGGAGCTTCAGCGGCATTCGCAGGAAGTGGCGGTGAACCCGCGGGCCTGGCTCCCATGGAACTATCGGCAAACGCTCGGTGCCGCCTCCCCGCCTGCCGCCGCCGTCGCCGCAAGCTGACCGGCCGCCCCAAATTCCCCCTTTCACGCAGCCACCCCGGCAAAGTTTTTCACGCTGCCATCGCTTGACCCACATCAAGGGCGGGCATTGCCGGACACTCTACCATACTATCGAGCATCGAAGCCAAACCGTGCAACGTCGCCGGCCGGGGTTCGATGCTTCGTGTCCAATACACTGTTTCGAGGAGGATCTGCACGATGTTTTGTTACCAATGCGAGCAAGCCAAGGGGGGTGTGGCATGCACCGAAATTGGCACCTGCGGCAAGGACGACCAGACGGCCGTCCTGCAAGACCTGCTGGTTTGGGCCGTTAAGGGCGTGTCGATGTACGCCCACCGCGCCCGCGAACTAGGCCGGCGCGACCGGGCCGTCGACGTGTTCGTCGTCGAGGCCCTGTTCGCCACCGTGACCAACGTCGACTTCGACCCCGAGCGGCTGGAAGGCCACCTGCGCGAAGCCGCCGGCATGAGAGACCGCGCCCGGCATCTCTATCACGAGGCCTGCGCCGAGGCGGGACGGCAGCCGGAGGAACTCGGCGGCCCCGCCGCCTGGGCACCCGCCACCAGCCATGAGGGGCTGCTCGAGCAGGGGCGTGCGGTCGGCATTGAAAGCCGGCAACTCGTCCTCGGCGCCGACGTGGCCGGGCTCCAGGAGTTGATCCTGTACGGGCTGAAGGGCGCCGCCGCCTACGCCGACCACGCCCAATTGCTCGGCCACGAAGCCCCGGCCATCTACGCCACCTTCCATGAAGGACTCGACTTCCTCACCAAGGAACAACCCGATACCGACTCGCTGCTCGGCTGGGCTCTGAAGGCGGGTGAACTGAACCTGCGGGTGATGGAGCTGCTCGACAAGGCCAACACGGGCGCCTACGGCAACCCCGAGCCCACCGAAGTGCGCGTCACGCCCGTGGCCGGAAAGGCCATCTGCGTTTCCGGGCACGACCTGAAGGACCTCGAAGAACTGCTGAAGCAGACCGAGGGCAAGGGCATCGATGTGTACACCCACAGCGAGATGCTCCCGGCCCACGGGTATCCCGAGTTGAAGAAGTACAAGCACCTGGTGGGCAACTACGGCGGCGCGTGGCAGGACCAGCGGCGCGAGTTCGACCAGTTCCCCGGCGCCGTGCTGATGACCACCAACTGCCTCCAGAGGCCGAAGGAGACGTACCAAGGCCGCATCTTTACCACCGGGCTGGTGGCCTGGCCGGGGGTGACGCACATCGGCCGCGACCGGAACTTCGCCCCGGTCATCGAAGCGGCGCTCGAAGCGCCCGGCTTCGAGGCCGACGGCCCGGAGCACACCATCATGGTGGGCTTCGGCCATGCCGCCGTGATGAGCGTGGCCGACAAGGTGATCGACGCGGTGAAGCAGGGCAAGATCCGCCGCTTCTTCCTCGTGGGCGGCTGCGACGGGGCCAAGCCGGGCCGCAACTACTATACCGAGTTCGCCCAAAAGGTGCCCGACGATTGCGTCATCCTCACCCTGGCCTGCGGCAAGTACCGGTTCAACAAGCTCCAGTTCGGCGCCATTGACGGCATTCCGCGGCTGTTGGACGTCGGCCAGTGCAACGATGCCTATTCCGCCATCCAGATTGCTCAGGCCCTGGCCGGAGCGTTCGATTGCGGGGTGAACGACCTGCCGCTGTCGTTCGTGCTGAGCTGGTACGAGCAGAAGGCGGTGGCCATCCTGCTGACGCTCCTGTACCTGGGCGTGACCAACATCCGGCTGGGCCCGAGCCTGCCGGCGTTCGTTACGCCCGCCGTGCTCGACGTGCTGGTCGAAAAGTTCGGCATTCAGCCCGTCGGCATCCCCGAGGCCGACCTGCAGGCGATCCTCGGGTGAAGTTGACCGGCGGGGGACGGTCCCGATTTTCGCGGCGCAGAAGGTGCTCGTTCAGCATGACGCCTCTTCGCCGCGAAAATGGGACGGTCCCCTTACCGGCCGAAGCGGAAAGTGCTTCGTTCCTTCGTAACAGTTTCGGGCGAAGTTGACGCCGCCGGCGCGGCGGTGTATGATGCAAACGGAACCACCGGCCGGGGGGCTTTCCCCTCCGGCCGGAGCGTTTTCACGCAGAATACGCCCGCGCCGCGGGCGGCCTTCGTTTGCGCGCCGCGGCGGGCTTGGACCAGTCCCCGCCCCGCCCGTGAACGGTTACGACCGAGGATGCCAACCCATGGCCTTTACCGTCAGCGACTTCAACGATCTTCTGCACCTGCTGGCGGAGAATCCGCAGTGGCAGGTGGAACTGCGCCGGCACATCGTCAGCGAGGACCTTGCGGCCCTGCCGGGCATCGTCCGCGAGTTGGCCGAGGCCCAGAACCGTGCCGAGCAACGGCTCGAACGGCTGGAGGAGGTGGTCCGCGACTTGGCCGAGGCCCAGAAGCGTGCCGAGCAGCGGCTCGAACGGCTGGAGGGGATAGTCCGCGACCTGGTCGAAAACGTCCACGAGTTGGTCCAAAACCAAGTGCTCGCGGAACGCCGACTGGCCGGGGTCGAGAGCAAACTGGGCGGGCTGGACGGCAAGATGCTCGAGTTCGACCGGAAGGCGCCCGCTTACTTCGGCCGTTGGCTCCGGCGCCCCCGGGTGGTAAGCCACGAGCGCCTTTGGGAGCGGCTGGAGCCCCACCTCAGTGCGGAGCAGCGGCAGGATGCACTGCTGATCGATCTGGTGGTGGAGGGCCAGGCCTATGAGGAACCCGGGAAGCCGACGCGGTATCTGGCGGTCGAGGTCTCTTCGGTCTGCGATTCCCACGACGTGGAGCGGGCGATCCGCCGGGCCAGGCTGTTCCGCCAGGCCGGTTTGCCCGCCCTACCCGCCGTGGCCAGCCGGTGCGTTACCGATACGGCCCTCACCGTCGCACGGGAACTTGGCGTCGTCGTAGTGGACGACGGCCGCGGGCGGTTTTGGGACGAGGCGCTCGCCAAGTGGCCCGCCGATTCACTTCAATAGTGCATTGCAATCGTTCTCCGATCACCGCCACCACAGCCGCTCGCCGCGGCGCACGTGTTCGAAACCCGCATGGCCGGGGAAACCGATGAGCGTGGCCAGCACCAGCATGCTGGCCACCACCGCGGCGGCGAGCCACCACGTGCGGCGTCGCGGGCTCCACAGCGCGCGGGCGTACAGCACGCCGAATCCGAAGCCGGCGCCGTGCGCGATGTTGGCCACCCGCAGGATGTTCGTATGGGTCAACACGATGCACAGGAAGAACCACCCGAGCAGAATCTGGGACGTGTACCGGTCGCACACGGCGTACAGGTCGGGGTGCCAGCGCCGGCCCATCCAAACGAGGCCGAACAGCCCGTACACGATGCCCGAAAGCCCCACGATCATGATCGGCTGCTCGCGGTGGTAACTGCTAATGGAGTACTCGGGCATCATGGAAACGTACCCGAGCAGCACCATCAGCCCGAGCATGCGGTAGGAGCCCAGTCGCAGCTCGAGCGCGATGCCGAAGAGCAGGAGCCAGTACAGGTTGAAGGCGGCGTGGATGAAGCCGGCATGCATCAGGCTGGTGGTGAACGGCCGCCACAACTCGCCCGCCCAAAGAACCGGCAGGATGCCCAGCAGGTCGTTGTACATGGCCAGGCGTCGCCCGCCGCTCTGCATGTCGTCGAGCAGGAAGGCAATTTCCAGCGCGGCGGCCGCGGCGGCCACCAGCAGCGTGGCCGGGGTCCGGTGAAAGTCGAGTTGCGGAAGGGCAGGCATGCGGCCCAGTGTAACGGTTTGGCGCGGGACGGCCAACGGGAGGCGGGCCGAGCGGTGCCGAGCGGGCCGAGCGGCGGACGGCGGCTTGCCGGTTTGGTTCCGCCGCTCGCCCTCTGGGGCAATGCCGGCGATCCCGCTACAATGGTGGTCTCGGAAGGGGAGCGTCCCCGGCAGAAACCGGCTACAACGATCATCGTCATGCGAACCATCGCCATCATGAATCAGAAGGGCGGAGTGGGGAAGACCACCACCGCGGTCAACTTGGCCGCCGGCCTGGCCGCCGCCGGTCGCCGCGTGTGCCTGGTCGACCTCGATCCGCAGGCGCACGCGACCCTTCACCTGGGCCTGGACGCCGCGGCCGGGCAGCCGTCCATCTACCAAGTACTCGTCGGCGGCGCGGCGTTCTCCGAGGCGTGCCGGCCGGCCGGCGAACGGCTGGTGGTTGCGGCCAGCGCGATCGACCTGGCCGCCGCTGAGTTGGAACTGGCCGAACGCGACCGGCGCGAACTGGCCCTGCGCGGCAAGCTGCAAGCCGATCCGCCCAACGCCGACTACCTGCTGATCGACTGCCCGCCCTCTCTCGGACTCCTCACCCTCAACGCCCTGGCAGCGACCGGCGAGGTGCTCATCCCCTTGCAGCCGCAGTTTCTGGCCTTGCACGGGCTGGGAAAGCTGCTGGAGACCATCCGCGCGGTTGCAGGCCGGCTGAACCCCTGCCTGCGACTGACCGGGGTTGCCTTCTGTATGTACGACACGGGCACCCGGCTGGCAACGGAGGTCCGCCAGGACGTCGAGGCGTTTTTCCAGGCCGCTCGCGGAAGCGGCACCCCCTGGGCCAAGGCGGTCGCGTTCCGCACCCGCATCCGAAGGAACATCCGGCTGGCCGAGGCGCCGAGCTTCGGGCAGTCGATCTTCCAGTACGCGCGCACCTCGCACGGGGCCGAGGACTACCGCGCCCTTGCCGAAGAGTTGCTGCGAACGCCGTAGATCATCCGGCCAAGGCCGTTTCACCCTCGTAGCGCTCGACCAGCGAGCCGCCGGGATCGGCCAGCTTCAAAACGGGCGCGAACTCGCAGAACTGCTCGTCGACCTGCCGCAGCAGGTCCGCCAAGCTCAAGACCCTTCGGCAGGCCGACTTCTGATAGAGCAACTCGAATTGCCGGCACTCGTGCCACTGGCCGTCGGCCACGGCCGGAAGGAGGGCCGAAAGGGCGACCGACAGCCGGGCCGGATCGGCATGGGAATCGGCGGCGATCTGCTCGACCTCGTGGTGGCGCTCGATCAGTTGCGCAAAGGCATCGGGCAGTTTCCAATGCCTTGCCATCAGGCCGGCCGCCTCGGCGTGGGTCCAACCCAGCACGCGCCGTTCGAGTTCCGAAAGTCGCACCTTCCCGCCGTCCCGCGATTCGATCAGTTTCGTATACACCTGCGCCATCTCCTTGGCCAGCAACGGGACCGCCATGTCTTGCAGCAACGCCGCCGAAAACGCGTCTTCCGGCTCCGCGGCGCCGAGGAGTTTCGCGATGTTGCGGGCGAACAGCGCGCGGCGCAACGAGTCCTGCCAGAGCAGCTTCAAGTCGAACGGTCCGCACTTCGGGTTCGGCATCAGGCTGAACACCGCGCTCCAAAGCGCGAAATTCTTGATCGTGCGGACGCCCACCAGCGTGATCGCCAGCTTCACGCTCGATATCTCGTGCGAAAAGCCAAAATAGGACGAGTTCACGAACCGCAACACCTGTCCCGTCAGCCCCGGGTCCGACTCGATCGGCAAGGCGAACTCCGCCGGGCCGTTTCCGGCGTCCTGCGACAGTTCGAGCAGACCGATGGCGCTTTGCGGCAAGGCGGGCAATTGGGCGCCCCCCAAAATGCTTTCCAGATCCATTGCAGGCGGCTGTACGGCAGTCATGGTTCCCAAGATCCTGCACTCAGTTCAGACGGCGCCCCGGCGGACATCGGGCTCGGGGGCGGCAACCGGCGAGCAATGCGTTTGCCACCTGAAGCCTAGGTCATAACCGGCTCTCAAGCAAACCGGTTGTGACCGTTCACGGGGGACTGTCCCAATTTTCGCGGCGGAGAAGGTTCTCGGCCAGGATGACGTTTTTTCGCCGCGAAAATGGGACTGTCCCCTTCGGCCGGGACAGGTCCATTTTTCGGGCTCTTCCGTTTCTAGGTGCAGACTGTTTTCCGGGGGACGGCACAGCGGCGTGTGCCTACTACATTGGCGAGGGCTGCACTTCGAAACGGAAGAGCCGACGGTTTCCTCCGTGTGCGGCAGGCAAGCTCGTCTGCGCGTCTACCCGATGAGCGGTTCACCGAAGGGTAGCCCGCGCGCCTGTCGCCAAAACGCAACGTCCCGCGGCGGCCATGTTGCCGATCCGCCTCGGCACCTGAGCGTGTGGCCGGCCTGCCGAAATCGCGCATGTGCTTTTCCGCCAGCCCCTTGCGCCCCCGGCTTGCCGGGCGGCGCGGGTTGGTCCGCCGGTTGCATTGCTTGGGCGCGTGGAAAGAACTCTTCCGGTTCCAGTTGCCAATCACGGGAAAGTAGCAGGCACGCTCCGTCGTGCCGAGGTCCGCCGAAGTGGCGATGGACTGGGGTGCTTGCACACAGCTTGCACCAGGAAACGGAAGGGCCCTGGAAAGCCGTTCGAGGGTTCCCCACCGCGGGTGGCGGGCCCGAATGGCGCTGCCCGAACTTCCCAAGGCCTGTCGATGCGTCTTGCCGTGGCACTCGTTGCGCTACTTTGTTTTGCCGTCTGGGTTGCATGCACCTTTCCGGACCCGTTCGACGGCGGTCTCCAGCAGCGCGGCGGCGCGAACCATTGGCGACGAACGGCTGCGGGGTGGGAGCGCACGGATTCGTGGCAGACGTCCTCGCGTCGCGGCCCGCCCGTACCCCACCCGGCACTCGTCGCCCTGTGGCAGGTGCTGGTGGTGGCAACGATCGGCGTGGCAGCCACCCCGCGCAAGGCGATTGGCGACCGGGCCCGCGAGGGCAGATTCCGCTGCGAAGTCGGGCGCGGCCACGTTGGCTGAAGCTTGCGCGTGGGGTGCCATCGGCCGCGTATCGCGGGGGGTCCTGCACCGCCCGTAGAACCCTGGCCCCCTTTCGGCCATTCCAACCGCCGGAAACCGGTCCATCGGGCCGTATAATAATACCTCCAATTACCTATTTCCGGCGCGTGTCCCCGCTGCAAGAGGGTGTGCCGTCCTGGATTCGGCTACGAGAAGCGTTGACCGATTCCCCGCGTGTCGGTACAGTACGCCGGAATATGGGACAATCCCCCGTGAACGGTTACTCCTCGCCCATGGAAGGGCTCCGTATGGAAGCCACGCTTGACGCTACCCGAGAGTTCACCAAGGAACGCTCGTCGGCCAGGCAGGGTCTGCCTGCCCGGATGCGGGTGCTGAGCATCACCACCCGCCGGCGCACCGGAAGTTGGCTTGCCGAAGCCCTGGCCGCCGACAGCGCTTCGAAGGTACTGCTCGAAGAGGTGACCGGGGCGGCGGCCGGGCTGGCCCGGCTTCGCGACGAGGTGTTCGACGCCGTGCTGGTGACCCATGAGCCGAGCGAGTTGGACGCGTTGGGTCTAATTGAGGGCTATCGTGCGGGCGGATCGACCGAGCCGATCATCGTGCTGGGCACGCAAAGCGAACCGGAAATCTCCGCCCTCTGCTACGAAGTGGGCGCCGACGGCTATTTGTGCGTCAATACGGCCACCACGCGCAACCTCATCTGGCTCACGGCCCGCGCCGTCCAGCGCCACCAACTGATCCGGCAGAACCAACGGCTGGCCCAGGCGGAACAGAGCCGCATTCAGCGCGAGCACGATGAAGCCGAACGGCTGTTGGGCCAGCAGCGGGCGCTGATTACCGACATCGAGCGGTTTCGCGCCCCGGAGGTGCCCCTCGGCGCCCCGAGCGCCGGCGCACCGCCCGATCCCTTCCCCCTACCCGAACCGCTTCTGGACCATTACCGCGAACTTTTGCGGACCTATGTGATCATGGGGTCGGGCAATCTGGCCGGCGAATTGGGACAGTTGGCCCAGTTGCTCATCGCTGCGGGGCTCTCCGCTCGCGAAACCCTCCAACTCCACTTGGCCGTCGTGGAAGAACTGGTTCGCGGCCTTGGCGCCCGAAGCGTCCGGCACGTGATGAACCGGGCCGACCTGCTCGTGCTCGAAGTCATGGTCCACCTGGCCGAGGGCTACCGCTACCGATACCGGGAACGGTTCGATCCCCGGCGGCAGATGCTCCTGCCGGGCTTCGAATCGGCTACCGCTTGATCAGCGGCACGAACTTCCGTTCGCTGGGGCCCACGTAAAGCTGCCGGGGACGGTGAATGCGCGATCCCCCCGAATCGGTGTGCATCTCGCGCCAATGGGCAATCCAGCCGGGCAGCCGCCCCAACGCGAACAACACCGTGAACATGTTGTTCGGAATCCCCATCATGCGGTAGATGATCCCCGAGTAGAAGTCGATGTTCGGGTACAGCTTCCGCTCGATGAAGTAGGGGTCCTTCAGCGCCACCTCCTCCAACTCCTGGGCAAGCTGGAATACGGGATCCTTCAGGGCGTGCCGCTCAAAGAGCTGGTGGCAAATGTGCTTGACCACCTTGGCGCGCGGGTCGTAGTTCTTGTACACCCGGTGCCCGAAACCCATCAGGCGGAACGGGTCGTTCGGATCCTTCGCCCGGTCGATGTACTTGCCCAGGTTCCCGCCGTCTTCCTGGATCTGCTCGAGCATTTTGACGCAGGCTTCGTTGGCCCCGCCGTGCAACGCCCCCCACAAGGCGTAAATGCCGGCCGAGATGCTCGAAAACAGGTTCACCGTGCTGGAACCCACCATGCGTACGGTCGACGTGCTGCAGTTCTGACCGTGGTCGGCATGGAGCACCAATAGGGCGTTCATAGCCACCACAAAATCGGGGTCCACCTGGTACCGCTCGCTCGGCACGGCAAACATCATGTTTAGGAAGTTTTGGCAGTAGGAGAGGTGATTTTGCGGGTAGACGAACGGCTGCCCAATCGATTGCTTGTAGCTGAACGCCGCGATGGTCGGCATCTTGGCCAGGATGCGATGGATGGCCACCTCCACCTGCTCGGGATTGTTCGGATCGAGCGAGTCGGGCGAGTAGATGGCCAACGCGCCGACCACGGATCCCAGGATCGCCATGGGGTGGGCCTCGGGCGGGAACCCGGCGAAAATCAATTTCATCCCCTCGTGCAGCAATGTGTGCATGCGGATGTTCCGGCGAAACTCCTCAAGCTGCTCGCCGGTAGGCAACTCGCCGTAGATCAGCAGATACGACGTCTCGGTGAAGTCGCACCGCTCGGCGATCTCTTCGACCCGATACCCCCTGTAGCGGAGTGTTCCGGCCTCCCCGTTAATGTAGGTAATATGGCTCTTCGTCGCGCCCGTGTTCGCGAACCCATCATCCAGCGTGATGTACCCCGTATCGCGGTACAGTTTCGTGATGTCGATCGCGCGGTTGCCTTCGGTACCAACCAATACGGGTAGTTCGACATTGCCACTATCGAGGGTTAAGCTGGCCGTCTTCGCCATCTTGTTTCTCCTTGTTCCAATGTTGTCAGGAGGCTCTCACCGCCTTGCCTTGGCTCCGAGAGTGTACCAAAGCGGCCGCCTGGAGCAAGGGAGGGCAGGTGCCGCGTTTGACTAGCGGTTGGCCTTCGACCATACTTTACCTGTCTGGGGGGCCCAGTGATTTCAGGGTAATCGAATTATCCCAACGGAGACCGACCGATGAAGAGGCTGCTGAGCGGGGTGGTTGTTGGGCTGCTGTTGATTGGCGCGAGCACGGGGCGGGCCGAACTGACACTGCCGGCCGTGTTTTCTCCCGGAGCAGTGCTCCAGCAAGGAATGGCTGTGCCTGTTTGGGGCTGGGCCGAAGCCGGCGCCGAACAACCGGCTGACGACATCCACCCGCAAAACAAGTTCGACGCCGGCCGGCGGCTCGCACTCTGGGCCCTGGCCCACGACTGTGGCAGGAAAGATCTCGTCTACAGCGGCCCGCTGATGAAGGACGCCACGGTCGAAGGCGACCGGATACGCATTGTGTTCGACCATGTAGGCGGCGGGCTGATGGCGGCCCGCAAGGCGGGCTCCCGCGATATTTCGCCCCCGAAGCCCGTCGAGAAGCTCCGGGGATTCGCCATCGCCGGGGCCGACCGGGAGTGGCACGGGGCCGACGCGGTGATCGACGGCAACTCGGTGCTGGTTTCCGCCGGGGCGGTGCCCGAACCGGTGGCCGTGCGTTACGCCTTCTCGATGAACCCGGCGGAAGCCAACCTCTACAACCGCGAGGGCCTGCCCGCCTCCCCATTCCGGACGGACGATTGGTAGTGGGATATCGTACATTTCGCGACTGTCTGATCGATCTGCGCGCGGCCGGGCAGTTGGTCACCATTGAACCGCCGATCGATGCGCACCTCGAAGCGGCCGAACTTCAGCGCCGCCTGTTTCGCGCCGGCGGGCCGGCCGTCCTGTTGGCCAACGTGCCCGGGTGCGCGTTCCCCATGGTGTGCAACCTGTTCGGCACCATGGACCGGATGCGGTACCTGTTCCGCGATACGCTCGAAGGGCTGAAGCAGCTCGTCAGCCTCCAGGCCGACCCGACCGACCTGCTCCGCCGGCCGCGCCTGTACCTGAAGACGCCGTGGTCGGCCTGGAACGCCCGGCCGCGGCGCGTCCGCCGCGGACCGGTCCTGGCCCACGAGACCATCCTCAGCCGGTTGCCGCAACTGAAGTCGTGGCCGGACGACGGGGGACCGTACATTACGCTGCCCCAGGTCTACACGGAGGACCCCGACCGGCCGGGGCTCGACCACTCGAACCTGGGCATGTACCGCGTGCAGCTTGCCGGCGGGCAGTACGAACCGGACCGCGAGGCGGGCATGCACTACCAACTCCAACGCGGCATCGCGGTACATCATGCCAAGGCCATCCGCCGCGGCGAACGCCTGCCCGTCAACGTATTCGTGGGCGGGCCGCCGGCGATGAGCGTGGCTGCCGTGATGCCCCTGCCCGAGGGCATGAGTGAACTGAGTTTCGCCGGCGTGCTGGGGGGGCGCCGGGTGCCGATGATCGGCCGCGACGGTCAATTGCCCGTCCACGCCGAGGCCGATTTCTGCATCACCGGCTACCTCGACCCCCAAACGGTCAAACCCGAAGGCCCCTTCGGCGATCACCTGGGCTACTACAGCCTGGCGCATGATTTCCCGGTGTTGAAGGTCGAGCGGGTGTACCATCGCGCCGACGCCGTCTGGCCGTTTACCGTGGTGGGCCGGCCCCCGCAGGAAGACACCATGTTCGGTCGCCTCATCCACGGTCTGGTCGGGCCGGTGCTGGACAAGAAGGTGCCCGGCGTGCGCGCCGTGCAGGCGGTCGACGTCGCCGGCGTGCACCCGCTGCTGTTGGCCGTCGGCAGCGAACGGTACGTGCCGTACGAGAAGCGCCGTCGCCCGCGCGAACTGCTCACCCAGGCCAACGCGCTGCTGGGGCAGGGGCAGCTTTCACTGGCGAAATACCTGTTCATCGTGGCCGAGGAGGACGCGCCCGGGTTGAGCGTGGACGACATTCCCGAGTTCCTGCGCCACGTGCTCCAGCGCGCCGACTGGCGGCGCGACCTGCACTTCCAAACCTGCACCACCATCGACACGCTCGACTACAGCGGCACGGGCCTCAACCGGGGTTCGAAGCTGGTCGTCGCCGCCGCGGGCCCGCCGGTCCGCAGCCTCGCCGTGGCCATCGACAGCCGTGTGCGGATGCCGGACGGGTTGGGGTTCGCCAACCCGCGCGTGTTCCTGCCCGGCATTCTGGCCGTTTCCGGGCCGGCGTACCGGCCCAACCCGAACGGGGCGGAGGCGGGCATCGCGCGGTTTTGCCGGGCGTACAAGCGGGAAGACGCGATCAACGGCTTCCCGCTGATCGTGGTGGTCGACGACAGCGCCTTTGCCGCACGGAACTTGGAGAACTTCCTGTGGACCACCTTCACCCGCAGCAACCCGGCGGCCGACGTCTACGGCATCGAGCCGTTCGAGCAGCAGAAGCACTGGGGGTGCCTCGGCGCGCTGGTTATCGACGCGCGCTCGAAGCCGCACCATGCACCGCCGCTGGTCGAGGACCCGGCCGTCAGCCGCCGCATCGACGAGCTGGCCGCCCGCGGCGGGCCCTTGCACGGCTTGTGGTAAGGCGGCGAAACAGTTGGAGTTCACGCTTTAGCGTGCCAACCGAGCGTGTGCAATATCCGGCACGCTAAAGCGTGAACTCCAACAGCGGCAGTCTCCGTGCAGGACCGTTACTCTTCTCTCCGGCCTAATGCCCGGAAGTGCCAGGCATCAGTCGGTTCGTGGGCCTCGGCGAAGATCGCCTCCACGCGCCGGACGACCTCCGGATGGTCGGCCGCGAGGTTGTGCTGCTCGGCCGGATCGGCCTCGACGTCGTAGAGCAGGATGGGCGAGTCGGCGTTTTTGTGCAGGTTCCGTTGAATCGCCTTCCACTTGCCCAGCCGCACCGCGCGCTTCCCGCCCCGTGAACGATTATCGACGCGGAATGTCGACCCGCCGGTATGCACGAAAGCGGGAAAGCCCTACAATAGAAGGCAGTCACGGTCAGGCTTAAGCTTAAGGCCTGACCCTTACGTTGCGGCATCCAGACCAAGAAGGTATACCGATGCAAAATGGACCGAATCACGCATGATCCGGTGCGGTGATGGGCGGAAAGCCATGCATCCGCGGCATGCGCGTGACCGCGGGCACCATCCTTGGATTGCTCGCTTCGGGCAATTCGCGCGAGCGGATCCTGGAAGCGGGACCGGTTTAAGCTGCCATGTGGGAAAGGCGAAATTGACCGGCGGCGCATACCTTCTCATACCTTCTGGCGCATACCTTCTCATACCTTCTACGGGACCGCCCGGGGGGCGGGATTCTTTACCCATCCGTTCCCCCAGTTTCCGCCGAGCACGGGTGCCGGACGGCGAACCCCGTGGCCGCAAAGGTCCGCGACGTGCGGGCAAATCGTGGGCAGTGCGAACGTCCGTGCGGCTCGTCGTGCTCCACACCGTTGTGCCGGGCGCCGCAGTTGCCCGCGCGCAGCTCGTTGGGTTCCGGCGCGGGTGCCGGCCGCCGGGGAAAGCACAACGCCGCTTGTTCAACATCCCAATTGTGGCCGCCCGCCAACCCCGCTGTCAACCCCCCCCCTCAACGGCGTTTTTGCGCGGCGGGGTTCGATCGTCACCCGGGCACCAGTTCGCGGGCCGGTGCGGGAGGATCGGCCGCGAGCTATTACTACACAGCCGCTACTTTACCCCCAGTGCAGTTCGCGGTCAACCGCCGTTCGTCTCGACGACTACCTACTACCTCCCCTGCCCGATTGGACCGGTCCGGCGGATCGCATCAGTTGGGCGGATTGGGCTGAGCAAGCCAAGAGTGCAGGAACAGGCTCGCAGATGGAGTTCACGCTTTAGTATGCCGGAATGCGCCGACGCTCGGTTCGCACGCTGAAGCGTGAACTCGAACCGTGCGACAGGGGGCCGGCGGAAGCCCGTTCCCGCATCGGTAAGCCGACCCCTCCCTCCGAGCGGTCTTTCGCGGCAAACCGTCTTCCGCCCGCGGTTGTTGACCTATGATTTCTTTGGAGAGGGTACGCGCCTTCGGCCGCCTCTCCCGAGGTTTTCCAAGGGTCCCGTTTCCCGCAACTGCTTTCCGGCATGGTTCTCCTGACGTTCACCGTTGGCGTACTGAATATATGCCTGGGGTACGCCGTAGCCGTGTACCTCGGTTACGGCCCGCCCGGCCTGAAGGAGGCCTGGGAGGCGCTGAGGGGCGGAAGCGTCTCGGCATCCGAAGGCGGCGATTCCCTGGCCGACCTCGCCGGGCAGCCGCCACCGCCGTTCGAGTCGATGCTTGACGACACCGCGGGCGCCGAGTCGGAAATCGAGCCGTACAGCGAGCCCTACGACGACGACGCGGTCGAGTTCGAGCAGGTGGCCCTGGAGGCCCCGGAACACTGGGACCTCAACGAAAAGTATATCGAGACCTCGATCCTGAAGCTGAACATTGCCATGATGAAGAGCGGCGCCCGGGCGACGGAACTCGACACGAAGCTCCGCGCGTGCCGGGGGCGGTCCGGCCGGGAAATGATTCAAGACGGTCTCGCGAAACTCCAGGAGGACTGCGAGGTCTACCTGGCCGAGCAGGCCGAGAACGCCGAGCGGTTCCGCGCGCGCGTCGGTGATTTGGGCGAGTTGCAAGCGCTGGGCGACGAAATCGACACGGCCAACCTGGACCAGGTCGCTCAAATGGAAACCACGCTGAGCAACCTGAAGTGCATGGATTTCGAGTCGGACCTCGAGACCGCCAACGTCCGCCTGCTCGAAGAGATCGCCAACCTGCGCGTCGCCCGGCACCGGCTCCGCGATCAGCAGGAAGCCGCCTTCCTGGCCATTGCCCGGTACGAAAACCGTATCGAGAAGATCGAAAAGCAGCTTTTCACCGATCCCTTGACCAAGCTCCGCAACCGGATCGGGCTGGAAGAATTGCTGTGGCAGTGGTGGCGGCAGAAGCGGCACCACGAGCGGCAGATGAGTGCGGCGCTGTTCGACCTGGACGACTACGGCGGGCTGAACGAACGGCACGGCTCGCTGGTGGGCGACCGGATCCTGTACGAAATTGCGCAGTTCATGCTCCGCTCCGCCGGCAAGGCCGATACGGTGGCGCGCTACGCCGGCCAGCGATTCGCCGTAATGGTGCTCGACGCCGGACCGCGGCAGGCCGCCAAGCTGGCCGAGACCATCCGGCAGAGCATCGAACACATGGTGTTCCTGCGCGACGGCGCCCCGATCCGCCTGACCGCGTGTACGGGCGTGACCGAAGTGCGGCCGGCCGACGATTACACCGACGTGCTCGACCGCCTGGAAACGGCCGTGCGACACGCCAAGCAGTGCGGGCCGAACCGCGGCAGCGGCTTCGCGCCCTCGGACGCCGGGCCGATACCGATCGAGTCGCCCGGCTTCGGCATCGAAGACACGGAAATTCCCATTTAGCCATCGCGCCCGGCGCCCGCTTGGCCCTTGACGAGGTGCAAACCATGTTCGACGAAACCGACCTTCTGCAGCGCGGCATCGCCCTGGCGGAAAAGCACGATTACGACCAGGCCATCGAGCGGTTCGACGAGGCGCTGCGGCTGAACTCCAAGTACACCGAGGCCTATTTCAGCCGGGGCAACGCCTACGAGGCCAAGGGCCAGTACGACAACGCCATTGCCGATTACAACGAGGTGCTCCGTTACAGCGCCCAGGAGCCGGCGGCCTACTACAACCGGGGTTCAGCATACGCGAAGAAGGGCGATCGCATCCAGGCCATCGCCGACTACGATCAGGCAATCCGGCTGAAACCCGACTACGCCGAGGCGTTCTACAACCGCGGCTTCGCGTACTTCAAGGAGGGGAAGTTCGACCGGGCCGTCCAGGATTACACCGAGGCCGTCGAGCACGCCCCGAGCGATGCCGACGCCTTCGTCGCCCGGGGGCTCGTCCACGCCATCCGCGGCGACTTGGAGGCGGCCGTGGCCGATTACGACCGGGCCGTCGCCCTCGACCCCGACCACGTGAAGGCGCACGGCAACCGCGGGAACGCCTTCGAGAAGCAGGGCGACCTAGCTGCGGCCGTCGCCGAGTACGGCGAAGTGATCCGCGTTGCGCCGAACGACGCCAAGGCACACGCCAACCGGGCCATCGCCTTTTACAAACAGGGGGAATACGACAAGGCCGTCGCCGACTACACCGAGGCGATCCGTTTCAGCCCGAAGAACGCGAAGTACCTGGTCAGCCGCGGCCTCGCTTACGCGAAACAACACCAGACCGACAAGGCCGTCGCCGACTTCAGCGAGGCGATCCGCCTGGAGCCGCGCCTGGTCGACGCATACGTTTCGCGCGGCATTGCCCGCGCCGCCAAGGGTAACCGCGACGGCGCCATCGAGGACCACACCCGTGCGATCGAACTGGATCCCGGGTGTACGAAAGCCTACTACAACCGGGCGCAGGTCTACGGCTTGGTAGGCCAGCTTGACCGGGCCCTGGCCGACTATATGCGGGTGATCGAACTGTTGCCCGACGACGCCCGCGCGTACTGCCATCGGGGCGTGGTCTTCACGCGGAAGAAGGAACTCGATCTGGCCATGGCCGACTTCGGCAAATCGATCGACCTCGACCCGGCCTATTCGCGCCCCTACTACAACCGCGGCCTGGTGTGCATCATTCAGGGCGACGCGCGGAATGCGGTAGCCGACTTCAGCCGGGCTATCGAACTCGATCCGAACCATGCAGCGGCCTACTACAACCGCGGCGTCGCCTACCGGCAACTGGGCGAGAAAGGACCGGCCGCGCGCGATTTCCAACGCGCCAAGAGCCCCGGGGCGTGACCGTGACGGTCGCTGCATCTTCCGGTAATCGTCCACGGGGACTGTCCCCCTCGGCCTCGGGGCACCACCGTGACGGCCGCTACATTTTCCGGTACACGATGCCCTGCCCGACCTGCTCGAACCCGAGCTTGCGGTACATGCCCAGGGCATGCGCGTTGTGCTGCATGGTTTGCGCTTCGATTACCGTAATGCCCTGCCGGCCGAACTGCCGGAATGCCTCGCTGAGCAGGAAGACGGCCAAACCGCGGCGTCTGAGGGCCGGGTCGACGAACAGGTCGACCAGCCCGGTCCGGCGGCCGACCCCTCCCGAGCCGATCGGCTCCATGGCGCGAAAGGTGGCGTTTGCGACCGCCGGCCCGCCGGCCCGGGGAACCACCTCGAAGCGGGTCAGGTCGAAATCGCCGAGGGTGCAGGCTTCCCACCAGTCGCGGGGGAGGGCGTCGGAGGTCACCTCGACGACCATCTGCCGGCGGAGTTGCATCTGGCGGCGATCGAACGGGACCTCAAAGTCGGCCAGGTCTCGGCGCACCAGCACAGTGCGGTCGATCTCGCGATAGCCGTGGGCAAGGAACAACTTGCAAACTTCCCGGTCCGTCTCCAGCACGCCCGGCAACTCGCTACCGCCGTACAACCCGGTGTAGAAAGGGTTGAGCGGTTCGATGCCCCCGCCGTACAGGACTTTCGCCCCGCGGCCGCGAAGGTACTGCTCGCACCGTGCGAGAAGTTCGGCCGACACGGTGCCCCCCTCATGACCGGGGCTTACCACCACCACGCAGGTAACTCCCATGGCCGTGTCGATGTCGTCGCGTGCTTCATTCGGCCCGAAGCCGGCGTGGGCGAACCCCACGGGCCGACCATCGTCGAAGGCCAAAACCAACCCTGCAGGATCAAAATAAATTTTCGAAAAGATCAACTGCTGGATCAAATCGGCCGAGACCGGTTGCGTGAGTCCGGGCTGGCCCGCCCGGGAACGCCAGATGGCCGCCACGGCGGGGGGGTCGGTGTTGCAAAACGCTCGGAAGTGGATCATCGCGTGGTGCCACTGCGGGATTCAGCCGGAAGTAGTACAGGATACGTGCTTTCGCGAATTGCCACAACGGCACCGCGGCCGCCCCAATGTAGTAGGCACACGCCGCTGTGCCGTCCCCAAGTAACGCAGTCTGCACCTGGAAACGGACGAGCCGGTTGTTTTCGTGTCACCCCGATTGACCAAGTTCTTTCTAAACGTGCCCGCCTTGTGATGTATGGAATATCCACTCCATGGTGGCATTCTATGTCAACGAGCCGGGTGGGTTCTCCCCCGCAATAGTGGCTTCCCGGTTTTTTTGGGCCGTCCGCGCTGCGCACCGCTTGTAGTGCTTGCCGCGATGGAGTACAATGCGAGAAGGTGAGACTGATTCTCAATTCAAAGAAGCCCCACGAGAACCCAATCCTGACAATATGGTCGATAAAACGGTCCCCCTCGAAACGCTCCTGGCCGGCGAAACCGCCACCATCAGCCGCATTGGCGGACATGGACCCAACGTCCACCGCCTCGAAGAGTTCGGCCTCCGCGGCGGCTCCCGAATCCGAATGTTCCGAACCGGCAACCCCTGCATCCTCGCGCTCGGCGGCGGGAAGGTATGCCTCCGGTGCGACCCGGAACTACGCATCCTGGTCGAACGCGCTGCCGATACGCCCCCTCCGGTAACCGTTCCCGGGAGACCGTCCCCATTTTCGCGGGGCGGCCGATAGGGGGGACGAGCCCCGGTCGCAAACGCATAGCCTATCGCTCTCAGCATGCCCCAACCATCCACCATCACGGCCGAGCAGGTGACCACCGTCGCTCTGGTCGGGAATCCGAATACCGGCAAGTCGACGCTCTTCAACGCCCTGGTGGGCGTCCATCAGCACGTGGGGAACTATCCGGGCGTGACGGTCGAACGCAAGGCCGGGCGCATGGCGGCCGGCGGGCAAACACTGGAGGTGATCGATCTGCCCGGCCTGTACAGCCTCGCCCCGCGCAGTCGCGACGAAATGGTCGCCTGCGAGGTCCTGCTGGGCGAATTCAAGGGGCTGGATCGCGCCCAGGCCGTCGTGTGCGTGGCCGACGCCTCCAACCTCCAGCGCTGCCTGTACCTGCTCAGCCAGGTTTTGGACCTCGGGTTGCCGGTCGTTCTGGCGGTGAACATGATCGACGTGGCCGAGAAGCACGGCATTGAAGTCGACCTGGAGTTGCTCCGGCAGCGGTTGCCGATCCCGGTGGTGGCCGTTCAGGCGAATCGGCGGTTGGGCGTCGAGCAGCTCAAGGCCGCGTTGTCGGAAGCGTTTGAAGTCGAAGCGCCCGCCCGCATGACCCCCTTCCCCGAGCCCTTTGAGCGCGAGGCGGCCCAATTGCGCGGCTGGTTCGAAGCCGCCCCCTCGACCGGCGGCGGCGCCTTTTGCCCGGGGATCGCGCGCCGGCTGCTGCTGGACGCCGGCGGATACCTCGAAGCCGACATGCTCGCCCGCGGCCGCCTGCCCGACGAGGCGGGGCAGGAACTGGCCCGAGCCCGGGCCCGCCTGGAGCAAGAGGGTTGCCGGATACCTTCCATCGAAACCGAGTCGCGCTACGCCTGGGGTCACGAAGTGCTCGACGGTGCGGTCCGGCGGCCGGAAACCTATCGCCCGTCGTTCAGCGACCGGGTCGACGCCGTCCTGACGCACCGGATTTGGGGCACGCTCGTGTTCGCCCTGGTCATGGTGGCCGTGTTCCAGGCGGTCTTTGTCGGGGCGGAACCGCTGATGGAGTGGATCGAAGCCGGGATGGCGGAGGCCGGACAGTGGGTCGCGTCGGTCGTGCCGGAAGGGGCCCTGCAAAGCCTGCTGCAAAAGGGGGTGGTCGGCGGCGTCGGCGCCGTGATCGTGTTCCTCCCGCAGATCGTCATTCTGTTCCTCTTCCTGGCCGTGCTGGAAGACTGCGGATACATCGCCCGCGCCGCCTACCTGGCCGACCGCATGATGGCGCGGGTGGGTCTCAGCGGCAAGGCGTTCATTCCCATGCTCTCGTCCTTCGCTTGCGCTGTGCCGGGCATCATGGCGGCGCGGGTGATCGAGGACGAACGGGACCGAATAACGACCATCCTCGTGGCGCCCCTGCTGACCTGCTCGGCCCGCCTGCCCGTCTACGCGCTGCTGATCGCCGCGTTCGTCCCCTCGTGGACGTACCTGGGCGGGCTGCTGAACCTGCAAGGGCTGGTACTGGCCGGCCTGTACGCGCTGGGAATCGTGGTGGCCGTCGTCGCGGCGCTGCTGTTGAAACACACGCTCCTGCGCGGGGCGGCGCCCCCGTTTTTGCTGGAACTGCCCAGTTACAAGTGGCCCTCGCCGCGAAACGTGGCGTACCGGGTGGTGCAGCGGGTGGGGCAGTTCCTCCGATGCGCCGGAACGCTGATCTTCGCCGTGTCGATCCTCGTGTGGGCCGCCCTGTACTACCCCCAAAACCCACCCTCGGCGGAACCCCTCCGCGAGGCCCGCCAGGCGCTCGAAGCCCAACGGGAAAACCTGCCCCCCGGCGCCCCCCAACACGCCCGAGTGGACGAACAAATTGCCGAAATCAGCCGCGAAATCACGGGCGAACAGCAGCGCCAGAGCATCCTGGGCCGGCTCGGCCGCGTGATCGAGCCGGTGGTGCGGCCCCTCGGCTGGGACTGGCGCATCGGCTGCGCCGTGCTGGCCTCCCTCCCGGCCCGCGAAGTGGTCGTGGCCACCATGGGCGTCATCTACAACCTGGGCGAGGACGTCGACCACGACTCGGAGGACGACCGGAACCTGCTGCAACAGAAGATGCGGGCCGCCGTGTGGGAAGGCTCCGGCCGGCCGATTTTCACCGTGCCCGTTGCCCTCTCCATACTCGTGTTCTTCGCCCTATGCGCCCAATGCGCGGCCACGCTGGCAGTGATGCGGCAGGAGACCGGCACCTGGCGGTGGCCGGCCTTCGCGTTCGGCTACATGACTCTGCTGGCCTACGCCGGAGCGTTTGTCACGTATCAGGTCGGCACGTGGATCGCCGGCGGATGAGCCCGTAGGCCGAACGAAGCCACGAGTTTGACATATCGTCATGACAGAGACGGTTCCCCCCGGAACCGTGGAGAAATCGGCATTATGGAACTTTGGCAAGCCATAGACCTTTGGCAAGAATGCCTCGTCGCCGTGGCGCTGCTGGCCGCGGTGGTTTACTTGCTGCGGCGGGTTGGCCGTGCCGGCAGACCCCACGCGCCGCCCAACTGTGCGGCGTGCGACCATTGCCACGCCGCCAAGCAAGCCCCGCGCGAAGCCGGCACGGGCCCTCAGCGGGCCGATGTTTCCATACTAACGGGCGAGTTGGGTGTGGACGTGCGGGTGGGATCCTGCGGCGAGGCCAATCGAAGGGATGCCTGAACCCGGATTATTCATATACGTAGGGTGTCGTGCCCGTAGATGCGGTTGCCGTGACACCCCTCGGGGGGCAGGTCGAACAGGCAGGCATCCTTCCGCAAACGGCCGACGACCACGATGCCCAGATCGCGAAGGGGCAGGATAAACGGTCGTGCCGTATAGGCGCCATCAACGGTCAGCCACACCTTCGCCTCCACGCCCAGGCCGCGGATCGCTTGCATAAACCAGGTGAGCAGTTCGACGCCGAGCTGATTTTTGGTGCGGAATTCCCAGCCGTATTTCTCCGCCAGCTTTGGCACATCGTCCTTGCGGACGTAGAGTGCCGATCGCAGCGGCAGCGCGATCACGCCCCACAGCGGATGGGTCGCCAGCCAAGCCAGGGCGAGCCAGTTGTGCCCGTACACCCACTCGCCGTCGGCGGGTCCGCGAGTCGGGTTGTGATGGACGCCGGCGCCCTCGACGTGTGGTCCATAACGTCCCGTGGGCGTGTCATCCATCCCCAAAAGGATCCGGTCTCCGAACTTCGGGGCAAACTTCTGGACCAGAAGGCCGAGGACCGCCGTGCCCAATTTCCCGGAAGTCCGCCCGACACTGATCAGGCAACCGTAGAACCGGTCCCAATCGTCTTGCACTCCTGCGGCCACGAACCAGCTACTGGCGGTGCGTCGATCGTCGGCCAGAAGCA
>PWXP01000266.1 GCA_003561895.1 Planctomycetaceae bacterium
AATTGTACCGATGGTGGCACATCCCAATCGGCGAATTTTGACTTTCCTCGTTTCGAGTTCACCACTTACGGAGCACCTTGCCCCCTCTTTGTGGGCGCAAGGCCTGCTGCCGGGCGCCTTTCACAGGAGACCGCGTCGTGAGGAAGGATGATATTGTGCTGGCGATCGCCGAGGCATTTGAGCTGTCGCAGCCGCAAGCTCAGGGCGCCGTCCAGATGACGCTCGATTCGATCGTCGACGCGCTCGTGGCCGAAGGCCGCATTGAACTTCGCAATTTCGGCGTGTTCGAGGTGAGGCGCCGCGCAGCGCGGAAGGCACGCAACCCGAAAACCGGCGATCGAGTCCGTGTGCCGCCACGGCTTATCGTTCACTTCAAGCCGGGCAAGGCGATGCAGCATCAAGTCAAGAAATGCAAGCAACCGCTCACGCCCCGTCGGAAATAGGCCGGTCGAAGCCTCCTACCCTTGCCGTAACCGTTCACGGGGCGACGACGCAGTTTTCTCCGCGGTATGGGAAGGGGACAGTCCCATTTTCGCGGCGGAAACGGTCACTCATTGGGCAAATCGCCCTTTGCGCCGCGAAAATTGGGACAGTCCCCCTGTGAACGGTTACCCCTTGCCATTGACAACGGCCTGCGTTGCTGGCGTGATAGAGGCATACCGTTTGGTCTATCGGTCCGCCACTCGGGCGGCTTCCGTACCCGCCGAGGGTCGCGTTACGTAAATGGCCGGGTCGAGGCCCGTTTCGCGGCGGTAGGCGGCAGCCGTGGCGGCGGTGAACGGCTTGGCCGCGGCGGCGTCGATCAGCGCGATGGCGCAGCCGCCGAAGCCGGCGCCGGTCATGCGGGCGCCGAAGCACGCGGGATGGGCGCGGGCGCAGGCGGCCATTGCGTCGAGTTCCGGGCTGGAAACCTCGTAATCGTCGCGCAGGCTGGCGTGGCTGTGGTTCATCAATACGCCCAAGGCGGCCGCGTTCCCCCGGCGCATGACGTCGACCGCCTCCAGGGTGCGCGCGTTCTCAGAAATCACGTGGCGGGCGCGGCGACAGGCGGTTGCGTCCAGGGTATCGGCAAGCCGTTCGAGTTGGGCCAGGTCGGCGTCGCGCAGGGGGGGTACGCCAAGCTGCTCGGCTGCCGTGTGGCACTGCCGCCGCCGCTCGTTGTAGGCCGAGTCGGCCAGGCCGCGGCGGGTGGCCGTGTCCAGCACTACCACGGCGGTGTCGGCGGGCAGCGGCACGTGCTCCATTTCCAGCGACCGGCAGTCGATCCGCAGCGCGTGGCCTGCCCGCCCGCAGCCGCAGGCCAACTGGTCCATGATGCCGCAGTTCACGCCCACCCACCGGTTCTCGGCCTTCTGGCAAACCAGGGCGGCGGGCACGGGGTCCCAGGGCCGGTCGCCCAGCGCGGCGAACAGCCGGGCGGCCGCCATTTCCAGGGCAGCCGACGAGGACAACCCGGCCCCGATCGGCACGTCGCCGGTCAACACGGCGTCGAAGCCGCGCAGGGCTGGGGAAGGGGACGGTCCCATTCTCGCGGCCGGCGCGGGGGCGTTGGGCTCGTCGGGCGTGCCGCCGCAGAAATCGGGACCGTTTCCTGCAGGGGTTCCCTCGGCACTCAGGCACCACGCCACGCCCTTGAAGTACTCGATCCAGCCGGCGTTCTCGCGGCGCAAGTCGGTCAGCACGAACTCGGCCGATTCCCGCCGGTCGAGCGAGTGGACGCGCACCCGGCCCTCGTCGCGCCCGGCGGCCGCCAGCCACACGGCCCGGTCAATGGCCATCGGCAGCACGAAGCCGTTGTTGTAGTCGGTATGCTCGCCAATCAGGTTCACCCGGCCGGGCGAGCAGACCACGTGCTCCGGCGGGCGGCCGAAGTGCTCGAAGAATCGGGCGACAAGTGGTTCGGGGCGGATGTTCATGGTCGGAGTTATTCGCCGAAAGTCGAAATGTTGGTCTTCGTCGGGAATGGCTACTCCCGGCCGCTGAGCCAATCGCGGTAGCTGCACTTCGGGCGGAAGGGACGGCACCGGACGGCGGGGAGTTCCTCCACATCCTCTCCCGCGCGGGGCTGCCCGGCGGGCGGCGGAGAAGGGACGGCACCGGACGGCGGGGAGTTCCTCCACGGACAGGCGCTACGTTACCAAAACCGGCTCTGGTTGTCAAACGGCCGGCAGGTTCACGGCCGACAGCGAGAAGGCAAACGCCCAGAGAAACCCAGCGAACGTGAGTTCCAGCTCGCGGCGGCCGCCGAAAATATAGGTATTGCAGGCGAGCGGTTCGTGCGCCGCTCGAGCGAACAAGGGCGTTACCAAGCGAAGCGGGCCGGGGGGAGGCATGCGTTACGCGCGCTGGAGGGGGCTGGCGTTGGCCCGCGTGGAAGTAGGATTGGCCGTCGTCATGCTGAAGGTGAACGTCCTCAAATGGCGCAAACTCCATCGCGGCCAACTTGAGCCCATAAAGTTGGAAGCTCTTCCGTTTCCTCGGGGGCCTTCTGCTTCGGCGGGAGGATGTGCTAAGATGCCTTGTGTAGGGTTGTCTCCGGGGGACGGCCCCTAACCGACTGGCCCGAAGGACCCACCTGCCATGAACACTGTCGTTATCATCGGGCATCAACGCCCGGGGAGTTTCAACCATGCGATCGCCGCGGCGGCGGTGGAGGAGTTGCAGTCGCTGGGGCACGAGGTCGTGTTCCACGATCTGTACGCCGAGAAATTCGACCCGATCCTTCCGCATGAGGAAGTCCGCCCCGACTTCGAACTCGACTCGGTGCTGCGCCGGCATTGCGACGAGGTGCTGGCCGCCGACGGGCTGGTGGTTGTTCACCCAAACTGGTGGGGCATGCCACCCGCTATGCTCAAAGGATGGATCGACCGCGTGTTCCGGCAAGGTACCGTGTACAGTTTCACCGCAGCCGGTGTGACGAGCAAGCTTGCGGGCAAACGGGCGTTGGTGCTGACGACCTCGAACACGCCGCGCGAGGACGAACTGCGCCTTTACGGCGATCCGCTGGAGAACCTCTGGAAGAACTGCATTTTCGGTCTGTTGGGCGTCGATGATTTCGCACGCCGCAATTTCGAGTCGATCATCCTGAGCACGCCCGAGCAGCGCGCCGCGTGGCTCGAAGAGGTGCGGCACCTGGTCCGCGAGCGGTTCCCCCGCTAGGGAAGTCGGCAACGAGCCCGGCCGCGCTTCTCGAGGTACTGCTGATGGTACTCTTCGGCACGGTAGAAAGGCCCGGCGGGGGCAATTTGGGTCACACTTTTCCGCGGATACCGGCCCGATTGGGCCAGCGCACGTTTCGACTCCTCGGCGGTTCGGGCCTGCTGCTCGTTGAGGTAGAAGATGGCCGACCGGTACTGGGTGCCCACGTCGGGCCCCTGGCGGTTCAACTGCGTGGGGTCGTGGCAGTTCCAGAACACTTCCAGAAGCTGCTCGTAGGACACTTTCGCGGGATCGAAGACAACGCGCACCACTTCGGCGTGGCCCGTCTCCCCCGTGCAAACCTGTTTGTAGGTCGGATTTTCCGTGTGCCCGCCGCTGTAACCGACTTCGGTTTCCGCGACTCCCTCGACCTGCCGGAACGTGGACTCCACGCCCCAGAAGCAGCCGGCTGCGAAAATGGCCTGTTCCACGGTGGTCTCCTTCCGATGCGGAACCGCCGCCTGGGGGTTTCCACGGCGGCCAATCCATTGTACGCTTTCCTGGTGCGGCAGGGCAAATCGGAGTCGGGATGGCGAATGGCGCAACCATTCGCGGGGACTGCCCCCCTTCGGCCGGTCCGGCAAGGCAAACCGGCATGTCGTGTAACGAATGGCGAATATGGAACCCTCGAATTGGCACGACCAACGGTACGCCGAGATCTACGAAGCAACCTGCGCCATGGTGCGCCATCGGAGGCGTTCGGACCCGACGTTTAACATTGACAGCCTCCGCGGATTGCTCCGAACCGCGTATGCCGGCGAGGCCGACGGCTGGCTCGGCAAGACCACCATCGAGGCCCTCTCCGACTCGGCTACCATCGCCGCCTACGAAGCCATGCTCCACCAGTGGCAGGCGGACATGGAGCGGTAGCGGGCGTGGTTCGTTGGGCCCGGTGAGCGGCGGAAGCCAGCCGCGCCAGTTTACGACCGGTGGTGCTCAGGGGATACTGCGCGAGTTCGTCGGCCCGGAGCCATTTCAGCGTGGCGCCGTCCGGAGGGCTGCCCAGGCTCAGGCAGCGCGCGGCATAGCATTCGAGGGTGATTCGATAGCGGGTCACGCCGTGGCGGATGGTGTGGAGCAGCTCGCCCGGCTCGATGGCAACGCCCGTCAGGTCGCGCACCTTCTCGGCGAGTTCGCGGCGACGCTCCGCCGGCTTTTCGCACTCGAGCGCGACGCGCGGGAAGTCCCACAGGCCGGCCCAACGGCCGCCGTCCGGGCAGCGCAACAGCAGCACCCGACCGCGGCGGCGGAGCAGCACGGCCGCTTCGCGCCGCGGGGTGAGCGCAGCGGGCGGTTTCGGGCGAGGAATGTCTGCTTGCAGGCCCAGCCGCCGGGCCTCGCACAGCGTGGCCACGGGGCACTGCTCGCAGCGGGGCTTCTGCGGCATGCAAATGCCGCCGCCCAGTTCCATCATGGCCTGGTTGAACCGGCCGGTCCTTTTGCGCGGCAGGAGCAACTCAGCGAAGTGCCACAAGAGGCGCTCCCCCCCGCCGGAGGCCGGGTCGCCGCGGTAGGCGGCCAGCCGGCTGAGCAGCCGCCGGGTGTTGGCCTCCACAATGGGCAGGCGGACGTCGAAGGCAATCGACAGGATGGCCCCGGCCGTGTAGCGGCCGATGCCGGGCAAGCGGCGCACCGTTTCCACGTCGCGCGGGAATTGCCCGCCGTGTTCCGCAACAACGATTCTCGCCGCTTGGTGAAACTGCCGCGCGCGCCGGTAATAGCCCAACCCTTCCCAGAGCCGCAGGACTTCTTGCTCGTCGGCCCGGGCCAGGGCGCCGACGGTGGGAAACCGCGACAGAAACCGCTTGTAGTAGCCTACCACCGTGGCCACTTGGGTCTGCTGGAGCATGATCTCGCTCAGCCACACGGCGTAGGGGTCGCGCGTGCCGCGCCAGGGCAGTTCGCGGGCATGGCGGCCGAACCAGCGAAGCAGCCGGCCCCGGAACAAACGCCGCCGCGACGCGTCGAACAACTCGGCCGGATTATTCATCGCGATGTAGAGTGGGGGCAAGCAAGCCAAGATCGTGGTGGGACTTCGGTCGCTCAGGCGGGCTCGCTTCCGGCGCGCGGCGTGCAAATCAGCAAGGCATGGCTTGCGCAGTCCCACCAACAACTTCCGCGACTCCACCCTACATGAATCATCCGGGCGCGGCAAGCAGGGGTCCGGTCACGGCAGCGGGATGTCCTTCAACTCGAACGGCAGTTCGACGCCGAGCACCAGGGCGGGCGTTTCGTACACGAAGCGAAGCCCCTCGGGCGGTCCTTCGAGCGCGAAGCGATACGCCATACCCACCTCGTGCTCGGCCTGCCGGGTGGCGTCGGACCGGAGGTAGTCGATGCGTTCGCCGTCGGGCGTTTCGAGGTAGGCGGGATTGGTGAAAATCCAGCCGCGGTGCGATTGCAAGGCCCCCGCGGCGTCGTCGAACCGCACCCGGATGCCCACTTCCCACAGTTCACCGCTACGGCGAACGTGTTCCAGCGTGACCGTCGTCCCGCCGACGCGCTGCCGCGCGCCGTCGGCCTCCAGAAGCTGGTCGAATCGGAATGCGGCGACCTTGCCGGGAATCAGCGCCTTGAGCGTGCCCCGCAGCGTTCCCAATCGCTCGACCCCACGCGGCGGCGCCTCGAACGAATACGTCAACTTCGTGGCGATCTGCTCGCCTTCGGCGGGTACTTCGAGCGTGGCCTGGGGATCGTCGACCACCAGCGACTCGCCCTGCTCGTCCGCCGCCTCGACGGCCGACATCGGCTGCTCCAGCGTGATGGGCCGGACGCCCGGCTCCCAGGCGATCTCGGCCGTAACCTGCAAGAGGGACCTGCCGCCGTGGCGCAGGTCGCGTTCCGTGCGGACTTGGACCGGCTCGATGCGCAGGGGGCCCGGATAATCGGCGCGCCCAACCCTCGGTGTGTGACCCTCCAGCCGCGTCACCAAATGCACGGCGCGCTCGTCGCCGTAAGGATACACGGTCAGACCGGCCAGGTCGAGAACCGAATCGAGCGCCTCCCAAAACGGCGCAGCATCGAACTCGACCTGCAGCTCCGGGTCGACCACCTCATGGCCGAACTTGGCCCGGGCGTCGATGATGCGGTTGCCCGATTGCTCCTCGAGCGCCTCGAGTACCTCCGAAAGGCGCATGGTGGCGTCGGGCAGGGTAACAGTCGACGCCTCGGCCATGGCCTTTGCTGCGGCCTGTTCGAGCTTCTGGCGCACCCGCCCGAGCCGCTGAGCCACGCCGCCCGGCGTGCGATCGGTGACGGGCGGAAGATGGTCGAGCACGGCGGGCCCGAACTCCAGCAGCGCCGCCTCAGCGGCGTCGCGTTCGGCCAGGCGAAGCGAGTCAAGTTGGCGCACCAAGCGGCGCACCTGGGCCGGCAGGTCGGCGTCGGCCGTCCCCGAGTTGGGGGCGGCCATGAGCGTCAACGCGGCAAGCAGTAAGCCGTTCATCGCGGGTCCTTCGCGCGGGCCGTTACGCGATTTCGAAATCACTGAGCGACATGTGCAGCTCGTCGTCGCCGTGGTCGAGGATACGGCTGAAATCGACCGCCCCCTGGCCTTCACCTTCCATGCGCTCCAGCTCCCGCTGGGCCTCCACCCGCACGGTCGTGTACGGCAGCGCTTGGAGTCGGGCTAGCGGGATGGGCTTGCCTGTGAGTTCGCAAATGCCGTACGTGCCGTCTTCCATCCGCTCGAGCGCTTTTTCGATTTGGGCCAGTTCGCGGCTTTCGAGCGCGGCCAACTGGGCGTTCATCTCATCGTAGGCGGAATCGAGTGCGACATCCACCTCGTCGCCGCTTGCGGCACGATTCAGGGCCTCCAGCTCGCTCAACTCGCCGGCCAGCGCCTTGCGCAGCGCGCGCCGCCGCTTGAGCAAAACCTGCCTGAGCTTTTCGATGGTCAGCTTTCTGTTCATAGTTGCCTCCCCTCTCTGCCGGCTCGCCGGAGCCGGCGGCCGTTACCTTTCTGCGGCCCCCGGTTCGTTGCGAGGTCCCGGCGGTTGATGGGCCCGGCCTCTTGGGTCGGGCAAGGAATGTATCTCGTTCCCAGTGCAAGGTTACCGCAGGCCACACGACCTTGTTCGCAAATGCCTGCACAATTATTGACACCCCCCCATAGGGGGAGCGGTGCGGCAAGGACGTCTGCCTTGTTCAAGCCGCCCCTCAGCCCTTCGGCAGGTCCGAAAGGCCGCCTCGCGGAGCCCAAAAAAACGTTTGCCCAATTTCAAGTCTAGCTTATTGCGCCGCGAACACCTGTGGGTTACGATGCAAACTCCCAGAAAGTTCTCAAAGTTACGAAACGCTCGCCAAAGGTGTTCGCAGCGCGACTCCGGGCCGAGCGTGGGGTACTGGGCGACTAGTGTCCAGTCTGTCCTCCCGCCGGAGGGGCCTGTCGCACCATCGCTCGCCACTCTCTCCGCTAACTTTGAGGCGACCTCCCGGGTGTATGCTGCTGTTCTCCGCCGGTTGCCCAGCGCCTTTCCGGTGCTGCAGGGTTCGTTGAGGCGCGGCGAATGGATTACCTCTGTGCGTGGTGTGCAAATCCGTTGCCAAAACGTCGAAGAAAGCCAGCCCATGGCCATTTCGCAAACCAAAATTGCCTATCGTCCCCATTTTGACACCCGACGATCTGCAATGCCATCGAATTGTACGACATTCGGCCGCAAGACGTAGGATTTTTGGACAGCCGGCTCCGAGCACGTTTCGTCGACCTGGCAGCCCATCATCCCGGCCGACCGGAAAGATCGACATGATGGGGTTTGCCGCGCTACCGGCCCCGTTGTGCCGCATTTTGCGCGACGACGTGGCCGACGCCCTGAAGGCCCGGCCTTGGCGGTGTACGCCCGCGCGGCCGACAAGCCGTGGAGACTTGTCGACTGCGCAAGCTTCGGCGGCATCGGGCGTCGCGGGATTCCAGACGCAACGACCGTCGGCTGTTACTTCGTGCGGGGCGTCTTCCGATACTTGCTCGATGAACTCGTAACCGTTCACAGGGGGACTGTCCCAATTTCGCGGCGCAAAGGGCGATGTGCCCAATGAGTGAACGTTTCCGCCGCGAAAATAAGACTGTCCCCTTCGCATACCGCGGAGAAAACTGCGTCGTCGCCCCGTGAACGGTTACCTGAACTCGATGAACCCGCCCCGTAATCGGCAATGGCGTCTATGCGCCCGACTCTACCTCGACCAATTCGAGGTCGAACACGAGCGTCTTGCCGGCCAGCGGGTGGTTGGCGTCGATGACGGCGCTGGCATCGTCGAGCTTGCGGACCCAGACGGGAATCTCGCGCTCGCCTTGGACCGCGCGAAGCTGGGAACCTTCTTCAACGCCTTCGGGCAGGTCGTTGCGGGCAACCTCCTGCTCCAACGCCGGATTCCGTTCGCCGTAGGCCTCTTCCGGAGGAACGGTCACCGTCTTGCTTTCGCCTTCGCTCATCCCAACGACGCCGTTGCTGACCCCCTGGATCACCGTACCGGCGCCGGCGACGAACTCCAGCGGCTCGCGATTGCGGGAATTGTCGAACTCGGTCCCATCTTCCAGACGGCCCGTGTAATGGACCCGCACAACGTCGCCCTGGTTGACCTGAGACATGGAAAAAACCTTTCCGGGCCGGGTTGCGAATCGTTTGCACGAGTATGGGGGAGGTACCTGCCACGCTCGCCGAAACCCGGCCGTTCGACGACGAACCTAGCAAGTCCCCACACGGTACCCTATGCGCGAAAGCCCATAGGGTCAACCCCAAATCGGCCCAGAACACAGCAGGGTGGTAGAGTGGTGCTGTTGAGCCCGCAGGCGGGGTACCCCCCCCACGGCACCGTTGCAGTGCACGCTCCAGCGCGATCAGTCGGTGTGCAGGCCGCACTCGGTTTTGGCGGCCCCGGTCCAGCGTCCGGCGCGCTCGTCGGTATCGGCATCGAGTACCCGGCGCGTGCAGGGCCGGCACCCTACGCTGGGATAGCCTTGATCGTGCAGGGGATTGTAGGGGACTTTTTCGTGGACAATCCGTTTCCATACCTCTTGCTTCGTCCAATTGGCCAACGGGCTCACCTTGACCAGGCCGAACTTCTTGTCCCATCGCACGATGGGCGTGTCCGCCCGGATCGGGCTCTGATCGCGCCGGATGCCGCTGGCCCAGGCGTCGAAGCCGCGGGTAACCCGATAAAGTATGCGGACCTTGCGGTCGAAACAGCACTGGTCGGGGTTCGTTACGTAAAGCGGCCCGCCGTGCTGCCCTTCGTACTGCTCGACGGTGGTGTCCGGATACTGAAAGTCGACCTCGATGCCGTACTTCTCCGCAATGCGGTCGCGCAGCTCCAGCGTTTCGCGGAACTGATACCTGGTTTCCAGGTTGAAAACGTAAACCCGCGGCTCGATCTTCGCCAGCATCGACAGAATGACACACCCCTCCGGCCCGAACGCCGTGGCCATCGTAAACCGCGGGAAATACCGCGCGACCGCCCACGTGAGAATCTGCTCGGGTGTGCGGTTTTCCAGCATTCGGCTGACCTCCTCCAGTTCGGCGAGCAGTTCCGGGGTGGGCTGGGCAACCGGGTACAAGTCGGGGGTGAGCGACGGCGGCTTCCCTGCCTCGGCGACGCTGATTCCGGGGGTCGGTGCCGAGACCCCACCGGCCCGGCACCCACCGCATCGGCCTTGTTCGCCCACGTCGGCTGGTTTGCGGAGTTTCTCGGCCTCAACGGCTGGTTCCTGCAACGGCATATTGGATTCCGCGGGGGTATTCGTGCGAAAGGGGTTCGAAAGAAGACGTTCCACCGGCTCTATTGAAGGGTTTCCTCCCGCCAGTAACGCCATACATTTCGAATATATCGAGCATTGGTCACCCCAATGCGTTATCTTACAAATATAATCTAATGAGTCAAGCTAGTAAATATTCAAATGTGGCTAACCACAATTTCAGGAGCCTCCTACAGCGGAAAAATAGCTAATCTAGGGCATATGCATTCGGCCATACCGGGGGTTAAGGCTGCTTGGAGCCTGCTTGGAGGTGGCGCGTAAACATTCAGCCGACCAGTGGGCGGTCTAGGACACTTGGGTGGAGAGTGCGTTGCTTCCGGCGTAACCGTTCACGGGCCCGCCGGGGACTGGTCCCCTTACCGGCCTAAGGGGAGAGTCCCATTTTCGCGGCGAGATACCGCTTCTCCAGGGGGAATATCTTCTCAGCCGCGAAAATTGGGACAGCCCCCCTTGAACGGTTACCTTCCGGCTATGCCCGGCCCGATGCACGAGGGCCTCGGCACCATTCCTCGGCACCATTCCCGTTGACGGGACACCGCAGGCCGTTACAATCGGCTGAGTCTGCACCCACCGGTAGCCTTTCCATGACCCATCGCCCTAAGAATATTGTCATCCTGGGTTCGACGGGGAGCATTGGGCGAAGCACGCTGGAGGTGATTGCGGCGTCGGGGGGGCGGTTGCGGCCGGTGGCGCTTTCGGCCCATTCGAACCTCGACCTGCTCGAGGCCCAGGCCCGGCAGTGGTGCCCGGGGTCGATTGTCGCCACCGATCCGGCCGCTGCCGAGCGGCACGATTGGTCGGCCCTACCGGACGGGGTACAGCTTCTCACCGGTGCCGAGGCTGTCGCCGACGTCGTCGCGGACGCCGAAGTCGATGTGGTGGTCTCAGCCATCGTGGGCAGTGCGGGGCTGCATGGCACCTGGGCCGCGCTGGAGGCGGGGAAGACCGTCGCCCTGGCGAACAAGGAGAGCCTGGTGGGGGGCGGTCCGCTGGTTACTCGCTTGGCGGCCGAACGCGGGGCCACACTGCTGCCGGTCGATAGCGAGCACAGCGCGGTGTTCCAGGCCCTGCAGGCGGGCCGCCGCACGGAGGTACGGAGGGTGGTGCTGACCGCCAGCGGGGGGCCTTTTCGCCACTACCCCCCGGAACGACTGGCGCAGGTGGCTGTCGAGGAGGCCCTGGCACACCCCACGTGGGCGATGGGGCCGAAAATCACCATCGACTCCGCCACCCTGATGAACAAAGCGCTGGAGATTATCGAGGCGCGGTGGCTGTTCGACCTCCGCCCCGGGCAGATCGGCGTGGTGGTCCACCCGCAATCGATCGTTCATTCGATGGTAGAATACATAGATGGGTCGGTCGTCGCGCAGCTCAGCCCCCCGGACATGAAACTGCCCATCCAGTACGCGCTGACGTGGCCGGAGCGGAGCGAGGGTGTGGCGGCGAAGCTCGATTTTGGCCGGGCGATGCAGTGGGAGTTCGAGCCGCCGGACCCCGACCGCTTCCCCGCACTGCGGCTCGGCCTGGAGGCGGCCGAGACCGGGGGCACCACCGGAGCGGTGCTCAACGGCGCCAACGAGGCCGCCGTGGCGGCGTTCCTCGCCGGGCGGCTGGCCTTCAACCAAATTGTACCCGCCTGCCGGTGGGCCCTGGACGCACACACCTTCGACCCCCATCCGACATTATCGCAACTCGTACACCTGGACCGTTGGGCCAGGGAGGAGGTTTCCCGTTGGGTCTCTGCCTGATCGCTTTCATCGACCTGGGACTGCTCGCCGTCATCTTGCAAGTGGCGATCGCCCTCGGGCTGGTTATCTTCGTGCATGAATTGGGCCATTTCGCCGTGGCCAAGTGGTGCGGCGTGAAATGCGAGAAGTTTTACCTCGGGTTCGACTTCTTCGGGCTGAAGCTGCTGAAGTTCCAGCGGGGGGAGACGGAGTACGGGATCGGCATCGTCCCGCTGGGCGGCTACGTGAAAATGCTCGGCCAGGAAGACAACCCGGCCCGGTTGCGCGAGGAGATCGAGCAGGGCAAGAAGCGGCAGGAGCAGCCCGAGGAGGCGGGGCGCTCGGCCGCGTCGGGTGCGGCGCCGGAGGGCGAACCGCTGGAGGGTTCGGGGCCGGAGGGCGAGCCGCCCGCCGGCGAACCGGCCGAGGCGGCGGAACCGCCGCCGACCCCGGCCCACGTGGCCGTTGCCGAGAACGCCCTGTACGACCCGCGAAGCTACCTGTCGAAAAGCGTTCCGCAGCGCATGGCCATTATTTCGGCCGGGGTGGTGATGAACGTGGTGTTCGCGTTCGTGTGCGCCGTAGTGGCCTACAGCATCGGGGTGCGCCAGATTGAGAGCGGCGTGGGCGGTCTGATTGCCGGGGAGGCCGGCTGGCAGGCGGGGTTTGAAGTGGGCGACCGCATCACGGCCATCAACGACCGTCCCGTCAAGGCGTTCCGCGAACTCCGAGAGGCCGTCGCGCTAGGCGACGCCGAGCAAGAGATCGTCTTCACCGTCGAGCGGTTCGGCGTGGACGAGCCGATCGAGCTTCGCACCCGGCCCGACCTCGACCGCGGCCGGCCCACCATCGGCGTCACCAACCCGTTCACCACCACGTTGCTTTCGGAACAGACGGCCCAGCGGGCAGGCTTCGAGCATCCCAGCGAGCCGGGCAGCCCGGCGCGCGAGGCCCGGCCGACATTCGAATTCGGCGATCGGGTGGTGGCCATCGACCGCCAGCCGATCGAACACTACGCGCAGGTCGACCGGTTGCTGGCCGCCCACCCCGAGCGGGAACTGACGTTCTCCGTCGAGCGCCACCGGCCCGATACGGAGGCCAAGGCTGCCGCGCCGGACGTCGTCGACATCGGCGTGGCGCCGAACCCGGTGCGGCGTCTCGGCCTGGTGATGGCGTGGGGCGACATTACGGCCGTGCGCGCTGGCTCGCCCGCCGCCGCGGCGGGCATCGGGCCGGGCGACCGCATCGCGGCCGTCGACGGGCAACCGCCCGGGGATCCCATGACCCTGCCCGAGCGGCTGCGGAGGCGAGCGGGCGAAACGGTTACCCTGACCCTGCACCGGGAAGGCGATGTCGCGCGCGACGTGGCGGTGACCCTCGGGCCCCCGCGACAAGCCGCACAGTCTGCATCGGTGGACAGCCCGCTCGACCTGCCGGCGCTGGGTGTCACCTACGAGGTCCACGGCCACATAGCCGACGTGCTGCCGGACAGTCCCGCCGCGCGGGCCGAGTTGCAGGCGGGCGATACGATTGCGGAGGCGACCATCATCCCGCCCGCCGAACCGACGCCCGAGCAGAGGCAGCTTGATCAGGAGGAGGTAACCGTAGTGTTCGGCGACCACGCCCCCGCTTGGCCCGCGTTCTTCTTCGCCCTTCAGCAGTCGTTGCCGGGTAGTACGGTGGCACTGACCACCGCCGACGGCCGCACGGTGGCCGTTGAGCCGGCGCCGGCCGACGATTGGCACCGGGGCCACCGGGGGCTGATTTTCGAGCCGCCGTATTTCTACCGCCAGGCGCGAAGTCCGGGCGAGGCGCTGCTGATGGGCGGCCGCGAAACGGTCCACGTCGTAGCCCAGGTGTACGGGTTCCTGCGGCGCATCGGCACACAAATATCTCCCCGGCAGGTCGCCGGCCCGATTACCATCGCGCGCGTGGCCGGCCAGCTCGCCTACGAGGGCTTCGGGCAATTCCTCATCTTTATCACCCTGCTTAGCGCGAACCTAGCCGTCCTCAACTTCCTGCCCATCCCCTTGCTCGACGGCGGGCACATGGTATTCCTCGCCTATGAAGGTATCCGTGGCAAGCCGGCCGACGAACGGGTCCAAATCGCCCTGACCTACCTCGGCCTGCTGTTTATCCTTACCTTGATGGTCTGGGTCCTGGGGCTGGACTTCGGACTGATTGAGCGGAATTAGCTATTGCCCGACCTCATCGCACAAGGCGAAGAACCCCAGCAACGGTGGCGACGCTCCCTTCCGACCGGGCAGGGCGTCGTGCTGGGCCGTTCCGGCGCCGGCTGGGCCGTGCCATGGGACCCCCAGGTGTCGCGCCGCCACGTGCGGATGCGGTGGGACGGCCGCCGGCTGGAGGTCCGCCGCGACCCCGGCGCGCGAAACCCCGTCTACCTCCGCGGCCAGGAGGTCGAGCAGTTCGAGCTTCAGCCCGGCGAGCATTTCGTCATCGGGCAGACGACCTTCACCCTGGCCGATCAACGGGTGACGCTTACCGCCACGGCGCCCCGCCCGATCCAGCAGCAGTCGTTCAGCGCGCAGTACCTGCGCCAGGTGCCGTTCCGCAACCCCGACCGGCGCATCGAAGTGCTCAGCCGGCTGCCCGAGGTCATTTCCGGCGCGGCGGGTGATCAGGAGTTGTTCGTGCGCCTGGTGACGATGCTTCTGGCCGGGGTTCCGCGTGCCCAGGCGACCGCCGTGGTGGCGGGGGCCGACACTGCCGCCCATCCGGTCGACGACTTCGAGGAGGCCCTCCCGCTGCGCACGCTTGAAGGACCGCCCGCCGAGCACGTTGGCGAAATGCCGTCCGACGCGGTCGAGGTGCTCCACTGGGACCAGCGGCTGGCTGTCGGAACCGACTTCCAGCCGAGCCAGGGGCTGATTCTCGAGGCGGTGCGCACCCGGCAAAGCGTGCTGCACGTGTGGCGGGGCGGCGATCCCCGAGAGCCCGACTCCCTCACCCAGGGCGACGACTACGACTGGGCTTTCTGCACGCCCGTGCTGGGCCGCGCATGCCCGGGGTGGGGACTGTACGTGACCGGCCGGTTCAGCGCCGAGCGGAGCACCCTGCCCGCCTCGACCGACCCGACCGACTTGCGCGAGGACGTCAAGTTCACCGAACTGGTGGCCGCCATGCTGGGGGCGCTGAGGCAGATGCGGCTTCTGGAGCACCGGCAGGCGGCGCTCAGCCAGTTCTTCTCGCCCATCGTGCTGGAAACGCTGGCCGTCGAAGATCCCGAGGTCGTGCTGGCGCCGCGCGAAGCCGAGGTGACGGTCATGTTCTGCGACTTGCAGGGCTTCTCCCGCGAGTCGGAGCGCTCGGCCGGCGATCTGCTGCGTCTGCTGGATCGGGTGAGCACGGCCCTGGGCGTCATGACGCGGCACATCCGTTCGGCCGGCGGGGTGGTGGGCGACTTCCAGGGCGACGCCGCCATGGGCTTCTGGGGATGGCCCTTCGCCCAATCCGACGCCGCCGAAAAAATCTGCCGCGCCGCACTGGCCATCCGCGCCGACCTGGAGGCCTCGCGCGGCTTCCGCGCCGGCATTGGCATTGCCACCGGAAACGCCGTAGCCGGCAAGTTGGGCACGCCCGAACAGGTGAAGGTGACCGTGTTCGGCCCGGTGGTGAACCTGGCCTCGCGCTTGGAGAGCATGACCCGCCTGTTGCACGCGCCCATCCTGCTCGACGAAACCACGGCCGCGCTGATCCGCCGCGAGGTGCCGCCCGAGGTCGCCCGGGTGCGCCGCTTGGCGATGGTGCGCCCCTTCGGACTGGACACACCGCTTTTGGTGAGCGAACTCCTGCCGCCCGAAGCCGCCTACCCGCAGCTTACCGACGCGCACCTGGCGCGTTACGAATCGGCCCTGGACGCCTTCCTTGCCGGCGACTGGTCGCGGGCGTTCGAACTGCTGCACCAGATTCCCGCCGGCGACCGCGGCAAGGACTTCCTCACCCTGCAAATCACCCGCCACAACCGCACCCCCCCACCGGGCTTTGACGGCGTGATCGGACTGGAGAGCAAATAGGGGGCCGTGACTTTCGTGACTCTGGGGTCAGAGCTTGCCGCCCTCTTCCTCCTCGGGCGGGACGATGGGCGCGCCCTCGACGGTGAGCCGTACGAGGCTGTAGAGCGTTTCGAACCGGGTCAGCAAGGCGGGGTCGGGGTCCACCGTCCACGTGTAGCCCATGCCCGCGTCGTTCACCAGTGAACCGAACCCGATCGCCACGACGCGGCCCTCGCCGCGGCGGGCCATGGCGCCGATGGGCATGGCGCCCAGCCGGGCGATGGTCTCGCCGCCGCTGACCTCCAGCGCCTGCGAAACCGGAAGGTCCGGCCACTGCCCGGCCATCGCCAGCGTGCCCCGCCACGCCTGGCCCGGGTGAACCGACAGGCCGAACGGCCACAGCAGGCTGTTGGCCGTGGTGCCGAGGTTCTCCGGCGATTCGACGACCAGCAGGTTCCCCCCCTCCTCGACGTAGCGGACCAGTTGCCGCTGGAACTCGCGGCTGACCGGGCGGGTGGGCGTAATCACCACCAGGGCATCGCCAGAGAACGCCTCGGGCCCGGATTCGCGCCGGGTGTAGTACCCCAGCCGTGGAATCCATTGCTCGAGCAGGCCGTAGCCCTCGCCGTCGCCCTCGATGAAGGCGCCCTTGCAAAGCGGCACCTCGGACGTGGTGCGGTCGATAACCACTCGGGTTTGCGGGCGTTCGGCCTTCGGCTCGGGGAAAGTCGCCCGGTGCGTTGCGGCAACCGCCAGGCTCGCCAGCACCCAGCCGGCGGTGACGGCGGCCAACAGGGCAAGCCACGTTTCCGGCCGGCCCCGGGCGAGCGCCAGCGCTGCGAGGAACATCGCCGCGGCAAGCAGCACCAGGCCGGCGCGCAGGAGGAAGGAGTTGATCTTGACGTCGAATGGGCTGGAATGGTTCAGCCAGGCCAGCATGTCGCGCATCAGTTCGGCTATGCCCGGCTGGAACGTGCAGAAGTTCGAGAACAGGGTCGAATCGCCGAAGGCCAGGACGCGTCCTTTGCCGTAGGTGGTGCCCCACAGTTCGATGAACGCCCCGTAGCGGATCGTGGGCGTGTGCTGCGGCAGGGGGAAGAAGTTCTCGGTTTCGTAAGCGCCCGGCATGCTCCATAACGAGGCAGCCTGGATGATCGGCCAGCCGGAACTCCGCCCCGGATCGATCGAGGCGGCGATGGCGAACTCCATGGGCGGCATGTGGCCGACCGCCGGGTGCGGCACCCACGGCGGCTCGTAAAGGTGATCGTAGGGGTCGTCCATGCCGAACAGCAGGTCGTGGCGGAACGTGAAGCCCATCGGCCGGCTGATGTCGTTGAAGGTCGTACTGCCCCGTTCGAAGTTGGTATGTTCGCCGATCATCAGCAGGCCGCCGCCGTTGCGGACGAATCGCCGGACGGCTTCCACCTCGTGGGGTTCGTAGCGGGCGGTGGGGGTCTTGATAATCAGCACGTCGCACTCGCTGAGGGTAGCGTCGTCGATGGAGTCTTCTTGCAGCAGCCGCGACATCTCGAAAAACTGCTTGCACCAGCGATAGATGGCCCCGTAGTTGTAGCCGGCGTCGTGCCCGTACCACGCGGTGTCATAGTCGTGCAGGGTCGGCTCCCACTCGGAATGGCGTTCGACGACCATGACGCGTCCCTGCTTCGGCGAGCCGGCCGGCGCCCACCGGAACGCGAAGGTGGCCGGTGCGGCGGAGGCCGCCGCCAAGACCAGCGCCGCAGCGTAGCGCCACGCGGGGGGGTGGGCTGCGGGAACGGTTCGGTCGTCGGCTTCAGCGGGAGGAGCCTCCGCGCCCGCCGGCTCCGGTGCGTCCACCCGCACAAACCGCCACGCCAGGAGCACCGGCCCGGCCAGCAGCAGCATCAGCACCCAGGGGCTGAGGAAGTGCTGCATGACGTTCAGCGACAGGTCCCAATCGGCCCGCATCGCGCGGTGCAGATACACGCCGGCGATCAGCGGGGCGCGCAAAGCGATCCAGGCGAGCCCGACCAGCGCGAGGGTGCGGGCGGCCCGCAGCCAGCCGCCCCACCGCCTGCCCGGCGGCAGGTTCGACCACGCCGTCAGCCCCAAGAGGGCCAACCCGCCCACGAGGAAACAAAGCGTTGCCGGGTCCAACAGCAGCGCCCACGTGGCGCCCAGCCGGTGCACCTGCCGCGCCCCGACGATGACCAGCGTGGAGCCGTCGGCGGCCGCGTCGGCGCCGAAGACGCGCAGGACCCACGCCAAAAGTTCGGGCAGCGGGTTGGGCAATTCGTGGCTGCGGGCTGTGTGATGGGTATACAGGGCCATCGCCGGCCACTGTGCTAAGAGCACCAGCCCCGCCGTGGCGGCGCCGCGGCCAAGAAGCTTCGGCCACGCGCGCGGCGGCGGCAGCAACTCGACGGCGAGACCCGCCAGCAGCAGCACGGCCGCGGTCCGAACCGGCCAGGGCGCCAACAGGGCCGGCACGGCGAACAGCGCCAGGGCGATGCCCAACTCGCGGCGAGCGGGCAGCCGGGCAACGGCGCCCGCCAGCAAAAGCGTTCCTGCGGCGACCACCGCCAGCCAGGAGGCCGGGTGGCACGTGAAGTAGTACCGCTGCCCGATCAGCCACGAGCCGGCCAGCAGTGCCAGGGCAATCCACGTTCGCATCATGGCTGTACCTCCGTGGCAGTTTCTGCCGGGATTTGCCCGTCGGGGTCGGACGGTTCCGAGGGCGTGGGATACCATGGTTTCGGGCCGGCCAGGCGGGCGAGCAGCCAGCGCCAGTAATGGTCGTTCTCCGCCGGCTCGACTTGCGCGTCGAAGTTCCGGTTCAGCGCGAAGTACGAGTCGCCGATGACCGTCGCCGTACCGGCACCCAACGGCCGCGAGAGGGTCACGTTGTACACCGGCTCGCCGATGGTCCACTCGGTCAACACTTCCGCGCCGGGTTCCTCGCTCAGGACGGGCCACGCGCTCCAGAACTGGGCGCGCGCGACGAAATCACCCTCCTGGTGATACCGGTGCCGGAACGAGCCCAACGGGATCGGCTCCCAGAGGTCCTCGCCCGGATGCACCGGCGACGGCGGAACGTGGAAACCGAGGGCGGCGAGCAGCGGCCGGCTGGGCCGCGATTCTTCGGCGCCCACCATGGCGATGACGTGCCCACCCTGCCGCACGAACCGTTCGACCATCACGATTTCCGTCCGGCTGTACGGGCGCGCCGGCGCAATGGTAATGAGCAAGCCGGCCCGCTCCAGCCGGTCTTCACGAAAGTCGGGCATCAAAAGCGGCAGGTAGTCGTTGCGCATGAGTGTGTGGTTGAGTGCCGCCAGGCCGTCGCTCATTAGCGACTCGCGGCCGAACAGTTCGGCGTGGGTGGCGGTGATGTAGGCGATGTGGTGCCGCGGCTTGTGCGCGCGGCCGTCGGGCAGCACCCGCGACGCCTGGCGGCTGGTGGCCGCGGTCGAGGCGAGCGCCGCCGCAAGGACGACGGCGGCCAGGCCGACCCGCCGCGCCTCGGCGCGCCAGCCGAGCAGGGCCACCAGCCCGACGGCGGCCAAAAACGTCAGCGCCTGGCGCCAGCCGGCTTGGGGGGTCGTTCCGCCGCCGGCCAGGTAGCCCAGCAGCCTGCCCACAAACGGGTACGACGCCGGCAGCGCCCCGTTGGCGAAGCCCGACGCATCGCCCACCACGAAGACGCGGCCGGCGCCGAAACGCTGTTCGGCGGCGAGCACCAGGTCGCCCAACCGGTGGCCCCCCTCATAGCGATACGCGCCGGTCAAAGCCGCGTCGCTGCCGGGGTAGCCGTAACCGTATCGGCCCACCAGCACGGGGCGCGCGGGCCAACGGGCGGCCAGCGACGAGCCGTAGCGGAAGCCGAACGCGCCCCATGCGGCCCCCAGCCCGGCCGTGGCCGGATGCGAGGGGACCTGGAATCCGTCCTCCCAATTGGGCTGATGGCCGATCGTGGTGTTCTCGTAGACCCCGATGCCCGTCGGCTCCAGCACGGCGTCGAAACTGCTGACCGAGCCCCGAAGCGCCACCCGCGGTTCGGCGGCCACAAGCAGCGAACCGCCGCCGCGCACGTAGTTCCAAAGCCGCTCGAGTCGTTCGGGCGGCCAGGGCCGGTCGGGGTGCAAAAGCAGCACGACGTCGGCCCGGTCCAGATCGTGCGCCGACAACTCGGCGCTGCGCACGAACGTCCCACCCAAGCTCTCCACCAGCACCGGCAGCATCCCGGCGGAAGCGCCGGCTGGAACCTCCGGGTCCTCGTGCGTGGGCCGGGCCCAGTCGAACAACCCTTCCTCATACGCCACGACCCTCTTCCCCCCCAGGTCCGAGTCGGCGGCGGCCAGCCAGCCGATGGCCGGCAGCAGCACGGCCAGCACGACGGGGCCGAAGCGCCACGCCATGTCGGCCAGCAAGGCGGTTCCCGCAAGCTCCTCCTCGCCCTTGCGCCGCTCCCACTTGCTGATATTCGGCTCGGGCTCGGCCACGGGCAGCCACGCGGACCAGCGGAGCATCAGGGCGAGTACGGCGGCGTGGACGGCCGCCGCCGCCAGCGGTACGTTCCAGGGCAGGAGCCGTCGGGCGGCGTTGCCCCACGTCCAAACGCCCAGAATTTGCCGATCCGACTCGGCCGGGATGACCCGCTCCGGCAACATGGCCACCAGGGTGTCGGTATGGGCGAGCAGGACCAGGTAGGCGAAGTGCCCCAGCAGGATGACCGCGGCCGCCAACAGGCCGCGCTGAAGCCGCGGCGCGGGCGTGGCGGAAAGCCAGCCGGCATAGATCGCTGCCATAACTACCAGGAAATCGAGCCCTCCGTAGGTGGCACCCACCTCCAGCGGTTCGCCCACCGCGGTACCGGCCAGCCGGCCGAGGAAGGCGGCCAAGCCGTCGGCGGCGAGCCAGAGGGCGGGAACCGCCCCGGCGGCGAGGCGGAAGACGGCCAGTACCAAGGCGGCCAGGGCGCCAAGCAGGACCACACGCCGCGGCAAGTCGCGATGGACCCAGGCGACGGCCGCCCCCACCAGGGCGACGGCCAGGACGTGCACCTCCGCCTGAACGGACGCCGTCATCAGCACCGCCACCGTCACCGCCGCCGCCAGGCCGCCCAGCTTCATCCAGTCCGGGCGGGGGCGAGGCGCCCCCGCGGCAAGGGCCACCAGCAGGGCGCTCCAGGTGAGAACGCGGCGCAGCGGATCGGCCAACACGCCGGTCGAGCCGGCGGCGATCCAGGCGGCCATCACCACGGCTACCGCCGCCACGACCGACCAGACCGGCGCCTCGGTCGGCGGGCGGTCGGGCTCAAGTCCCTGCTGATGAAGCGATGGATTCGGCATGATGCAACTTTCGTTCCCGGGACAAAAGGGCACCAGTATGTCCAACCGCGTGGAATCCGGCAAGAGGGATTCGCCGGGAGGCTGCGCGCCCCCCCGCGGCAGACTGGCCTGTGAACGACATCCGGGTGCATGAACAGACTTAAAGCGGCGGCGGTTATTCGATCCACCCCCCCCCCAGAACTCGCTCGTCCTGGTAGCAGACCACTGCCTGTCCGGGGGCGACGCCGTGCCGGGGGCGCTCGAAGCACACGCGGAACCGCCGTTCGCCGAGCACGAGCACTTCCGCCGGTTCGGCCGGACTGCGGTAGCGGATCTTCACGTCGCAACGCCACGGCCGCCGTGGCGGATCGACCAGCCAGTTGGCCCCGGCGGCAGTCAGTTCCTCGCGGGCCAACTCGTCGCGGCGGCCCAGCACGACCCGGTTCGTGTCGGGCTCGATGCGCACCACGTAGTAGGGCTCGCCCAGGGCCACCCGGAGACCCTTCCGCTGCCCTACGGTGAAACCCTCGATCCCGCCGTGCCGTCCCACCCTCCTCCCATCGGTGGTGACGATTTCTCCCGACGTGTCGCGCTGCGGTCGGCGGCGGCGAACAAAGGCGGCGTGCTGCCCGGGTGAGACGAAACACAGTTCCTGGCTGTCGGGCTTCTCGGCCACGTGGAACCCCAGTTCGGCGGCGAACGCCCGAACGGCCTCCTTCCGGTACTCGCCCACGGGAAAACGCACGCTCGGAAGCCGGTGCCGGGGTATTCCGAACAGCGCGTACGACTGATCCTTCGCCGGATCGCGGCCGCGGCAAAGGGCCCAGTCG
>PWXP01000059.1 GCA_003561895.1 Planctomycetaceae bacterium
ATGGGGTGGCGGAGCGAGCCGGTCGACATCGGCACGGTGATGACCGCCAGCGTGGCGCTGGGCTTCTGCGTGGACGGGACGCTGCACTTCCTGAAGTGGTTCCGGCTGGAGCGCGAGGCGGGCCGTTCCACCGCGGAGGCCATGGAAGTTTCCTACCGGCACTGTGGCCGGGCCCTGGTGCAGGCGGCGGCTATTTGCGGCCTGGGCCTGATGGTGTTCGCCCATAGCGAGTTCGTTCCCGTCCATCGGTTCGCCTGGATCATGCTTGCCATCCTGACCCTCGGCTTGGCGGCCGACCTGCTGCTGCTGCCCGCGCTGCTGGCCAGTCCCTTGGGAACATGGGTTTTTCAGCCGGAGCCGAGAACGCGACCGGGGCGCGCGCTTCGAAGGGCTCGGCGAAGGCTGAGTCCGCAAGCGCGGTAGGGGCGCCGCCCGGCTTGGGGCGAGCGCGGTGGGAAGATCGCCTCGAACCGCGGCGCCCCCAGGGGCCTCCCCGGCTCGCGGACAGCCTGAATACGCATACCGCGGAGAACCTTGCCTCGGCCGTCCCATGAACGATTACCCCGCGGCATAACGATCGGAGTTCACAGATGAGCCCGCACCAAGGGGCAGCGGAGCCGGCCGGCCGCGCCGAACGGCTGACGATCCTGTTTACCGAAGGGTCCAGTACCTCAGCCCGGCAAGCGCTGTATGCCTTGGGCCCCCGGCACACGATCGACATTCTCGATCCGGCCCGGCTGTGCCAGTGCCGCTTCTCTCGGTACGTCCGTCGCTGGTATCGGTGCCCGTCGTATTCGCGCGAGCCGGAGGCCTATTTAGAGTTTCTCTTCGAGAGGCTCCAGGCGGGGCGGTACGACGTACTGCTCCCGACGCACGAACAGGTGTTCTTGCTGGCACGGTTCCGGCAAGCGCTGCTGGGCCGTGCAGGGCTGGCCCTGCCCGCGTTCGAATCGGTGGACCGGTTGATGAACAAGGCCACGTTCGCGCGTTTGCTGGAAGAACTGGGGCTGCCCTACCCGGCAACCGAAATGGTCGTTGACCGGGCCGGCCTGCTGCGCCCCCGCGACTTTCCGCTGTATGTCAAGGTGGCGTACAGCACGGCCGGCCAGGGCGTGCGGCTGGTTCAGGACCGCGCGGAGCTTGAGGCCGCGGCCGACCAACTCGCCGAGACCGGCTTCCTCGACGGACGCACGGAACTGCTGGTGCAACGGCCGGCGAGGGGAATCAAGCGAGGCGCGACGGCCGTTTTCCAGCGCGGGCAACTGGCGAGCGCCCATTGCGAGGAATCGAGGGCCATTGGCGTCGGCGGTTCCTCCATGGCCAAGGTTAGCGTCGAACACCCGGAAATGCTCGAGCACCTGAGGCGGCTGGGCGAACACCTCCAGTGGCACGGTGCGCTGTGCGTCGAGTATTTCTACGAGGCCTCGACGGGGCGGGTGGAGTTCATCGAGTGTAACCCGCGGATTGGCGAGACGGCGACCGCCTGGCTGAGCGGCGCCAATTTGTGCGAGCAACTCGTGCAGGTGTCCCTGGACCGGACGGTTGCGCCCCTTCCACCCGGCCGAGCCGGCGTCCGCACGCATCAGGGGTTTCTGGTCCTCACGGCCCGGGCTCTGGAGGGAGCCGGCCGATGCCGGCTGCTGGCCGAAGTCGGCCGCGCGTGGACGGGCCGTGGTTTGTATCGGGACGCCCAGAATGAACTGACACGTCCTGGGGACGACTGGCTTAGCGTGCTGCCCTGGCTGGGCGTATCGTTACTGTTGCTGGCCCGCCCGGGCGCCGCGCAGTGGCTGGTTACCAACACCGTCAACAATTACTCGCTGCACCAGGCAGCCGTGGAGGTCATGCGCACACTGCGCCCCGCGTTCCTCGCGCCCGAGGGCGCCGACCTGTAGCTTTTCACGTCCAAGGGCTCGCGCCGTCATGGGAAATGCGTTCAAGGTGCTTGAATTAGGGCGTGCGCTTGCTATGCTAGGAAGAGTGGGCCGGCGCCCTGGGCTCGCGACTGAAGAGCTAGACGGTATCCCCCTTCTGAAACTAAAGAGGTGACAACGTGAAGACCTTGGTCACTGGCGCCACTGGATTTGTAGGCCGCCACCTTGTCGAAGCCTTGCGCAATCGGGACCACTCGGTGCGCATTCTCATTCGCAATCCGCAAAAAGCCGGTGACTTCTCGGCCGAAGTCGAAACGGTTACCGGCGACATTTGCGACCGGGCGGCATTGGAAAAGGCGGTCGACGGGCGGGACGTTCTCTATCATTGCGCAGCCGCCACCGCGGAGGCGACGCGCGAGGAAATTCACCGCGTCAACCTCGAAGGGCTGCGTACGCTGCTGGAGGTCGTCGGCGCATCGCCCGGGAAGCGGTTGGTGCTGATGAGCGGACTGAACGTCTTGGGAACCCGCAATTTCCACGAGGGCGCCGAGGACCTGCCCTGCCGGAAGGCGAACGAACCGCACGGCGACGCCAAGATCGACGGGGAACGGCTGGCTCTGGAATATCACCGAGACCATGACGTGGATCTGACGATTTTGCGCCCCGGCCTCATCTACGGAGTCGGCGACCGGCATCTGCTGAAGCTGGCGAGGGCGATCCGCCGCGGCAAGTTCGTCTTCATCGGCAGCCGCCACAACGTCGTGCCGCTGGTCGAGGTGAGCGACATGGTGCAAGCCTTGATGCTCGCCGGCGAAACGCCGCGGGCGGCGGGGCGGATCTACCATATCACCGACGGCCGGCCGACGACCATCGGAGAACTGGTCGATTGCATCGCCGACATGCTCGAAGTGCGGCGGCCGAAGACCGTGTTGCCCTATTTCCTGCCCAGCCTGGTTTGCCGGCTGTTCGAACTGTTGAGGAAGAAAGGGCCGATCAATCGCACGGCGCTGCGGTTCTTGGGCACGTCGCGTTACGCGAGCATCCAGCGGGCACGGGAGGAACTCGGCTATGCGCCGCGAGTCGAGTTTCACGAAGGCCTGGAACACATCCGACCTTGGCTCGTGCAAGAAAGCAACAGGAACACCCATGCCGACCAGTCCGACGCCCGACCCGTGGCAAGCGCGGGTCACTAAAGCCATCGAGGAGCGCTGGCTTCCGCCGAGCGTTGCGCCCGCTTCCTATACGGTGCCCGCCGACCGCGTGGAGGAAACGGCTCGCGCCGCGCTGGACGCGGCGCTGACGCGAGACTTCCGCATCGGCAAATTTCCACAGGACTCCGAGTACCGGGAGATGCTGGGCAAGGTGCGGCACTGGGTTGGTCGGGGCCAGCCGATTCGCGTGAAGATCGGGTACGCGCCGATGAAGAACCTGAACGTGGTTTCGGAAAGCCGCGTCGATTGGGCCGAATTCTTCGCCCTGTGCCATCTGGCCGCCTGGGATCGAAAAATCAGTTCGGTCTACCCGCCCGGCGTGCGGATTTGCATCATCTTCGACGACTCGACCATTTCGATGGCCAATCGGTCGGAACGCCCGCAGATGAAGGCGTACATGTCGTCCGTCTGGGACCTGGTCGGGGCGATGGGTTATCGCTCCCTGATCGTGCGCACGATGAAGCAGTCGTCGTTCGCCTGGCTGTTTCATTTCGGCCCGTATCAAATCGCCCGCCGCCGGGTTCGGCGCTGGGAGCAGGACCCCGCCAACCGCGAACAACTGGAAATGATGCACGAGTTCGCCAAGCGCAACGTGGTCACCCCCCCCGGCCTCGACGCGGCAGCGCGGGAACGCTACTGCCGGGAAGCCAGCCACCGGTACCGGGTCTATTGGCAGGCCTTGCAGTTGAGCGGCTTCAGCAAATTGGGCAACGACCTGATCGCCATGTACCTGGACGGCAGCCAACATCACATTCGCCAGCAGGCCGCCTTTCACCTGCGAACGCTCAGCAAGGAACAAGTGACGCAGCCCTGGCAGGGCGAAGGGGCGCTGCGCGACAACGGCCGCGGCGCGCTGCTGCCCTTCGCGCTGACCTCGCATCGCCGGCAGCGGTACGAAACCACCGTGGTTTCCGGACTGAACGTGATTCCCCTGCCCGGATTCGATCGGATTCAAGTGGCCAGGGAGCGGGAAGCCCCGGAGCCGGGAGGCGGCCATGCTTGAGACGCGCCCCGAACGCCCCGTCGCGCCGGGCCGCGCCGGGCCGCTGAACATCTTGCTCACCGAGGGTTCCAGCACGTCCGCCCGGCACGCCTTGTACGCGCTGGGACCGCTGGGCCACCGGATCGACTTCTGCGACCCGCAACACTGGTGCATGGCCCGCTTTTCGCGATACGTCCGGAAGGCCTTCCGCTGCCCTTCGTTCCTGCACGATCCGGCCGACTACCTGCAGTTCCTGGCGGACCGATTGCGGGCCGAGCCGTACGACGTGCTCCTTCCGGTTCACGATCAAGTGAATCTGCTGGCCCGGTTTCGCGAGCAGTTCGGCCGGCGCGTTGGGTTGGCGGTACCCGAAATCGCCGCCGTGGCGCAACTGCAAGGCAAGGCGGACTTCGCGCGGCTGTTGGAGGAACTGGGGCTGCCGCAGCCGGCCATGCGCATCGCCCGGACGCGCGAAGCGTGTGTCCCGCCGCGCGGCTTTCCCTGTTACGTGAAACGGAACTACAGCACGGCGAGCACGGGCGTATGGTTCGTCGAAGATCAGGTGCAACTGGACGACCTCCTCGACCGGCTTCAACGCGAAGGGGCTTTCAACGGCCGGCACGAGTTCCTCGTGCAGCAGCCCGCCACCGGGCAGTTCTGCGTCGTGCAGTCGGTGTTTCAGCGAGGGCGGCTGGTCGGGGCGCATAGTTATCGGGTTCGCCGGCGGGGGATCGGCGAGAGCCCCCAAGCTCGCGAAGGCGACCGGCATCCAGTGGTCCACGAGCATTTGCGCAAACTCGGGGCGCACCTGGGATGGCACGGCGCACTGCACCTGGAGTACTTCCTCCATGGGGAAACCTCAGAAGTGCAATACGTGGAGGCGAACCCCCGCATTGGGGAAACACTCAATGCCACGCTCAGCGGGATGAACCTGTGCGAGCGGCTGGTGCGCGTGTCGCTGGGCGAGCGGCTGCCCGACTTCGACGCCGGATCGCCCGACGAGAATTCCGCCCCGATGGATGCCCGCCCCTCGGCGAGAACGCATAGCTTGACGTCCGCCCTGCTGGAGATTGCACGGACGCGGCAAGGGCGCGCCGCCTTATTGCGGGAAATGTGGCAAGCCGTTCGGGGGCGCGGCGTCTACGCGGCAAGCGAAGAGGAACTCGCCCGCTTCGACGATTGCCGCAGCTTCCTTCCGATGATTTACGTATACGCCCAACTATTGGCGGCGCCCGGGCGGGCCGATCGGATCGTCGATCAAGCCGTGCGGAACGTGACCCTTTCGGAGGAGGCCCTCCAGCGTTTCGATGAGATATCCGCGCAGGACGTAGAGCGTTGGTTTGCGCAGCGCAAGCCCGCGTTGACATGAAACCGGAACTTGCCGCGCCGAGGAGAGAAGAAGATGCCCGACGAACCAGCACATCGCAAATCCGACAACCTTGCCCTTTCGGAGGCCCAAGCGGGCCATGCCCGGCCACGCATGGGCGTGGACCAGCTTACCGGCGCGCAGGAGACGCTCCTCGTTCCATTGTGGGCCCGCGCCGCGGAGTTCGATCAGCCGGATCCCATCTTGCGCGACGCCAAGGCGGTGGAGGTGGCCCAAGGCATCGACTACCCCTTCGACCGCTTCCGCGGTGGTGTCGCCTACTGCTTGCGGACGAAGATTCTCGACCGGTGGGCGCGCCGCTATCTGGACGAGCACCCGCAGGGAACGGTGGTGGAAGTGGGGGCCGGCCTGGGAACCCGCTTCGAACGGCTCGACAACGGCCGCGCTTGCTGGTTCGACCTGGACCTTCCCGAGGCCATGGCCGTGCGGCGCCGGTTCTTCGAGCCGGCGCGCCGGAGGACCTTCCTCGCCGCTTCCGTCTTGGAAACCGCGTGGATGAGCACCGTCGAAGAGGCGGCGGAAGGGCCGGTCTTCTTCGCAATTGAAGGGGTGCTCTATTACCTGCAACCGGACGACGTGCGCGGGCTATTCGTCCGGCTGGCCGATCGGTTTCCGGGGGCCTGGATCGCCTTCGACAGCCACTCGCGCCTGTCGCGGGCGTATTCCCAACTTTTCGATCCCATCCGCCGTACGGGCGGACGGCTGGTGTGGACGGGCAGCCGGCGCAGGATCGCATCCTGGGACCCACGGTTTCGACGGGTCGAATCGAGCGGACTTTGGGACGATCCCGCCGATTGGAAACGCTACCGCCACCGCCTCGGGCCCGGTTTGCGCCTGATCTTTCAGTTGTTCCCCCCCGCAAGACAGCTCTATTGCCTCAACTTGATGCGGCTCGATTGATGCCGGAGCCTCTTCGACGGACGGCCTCCCGGACGCGATAGTTTGGCCGCCTTGACGGCGAATCGCCGCGACGGTATACTGCATTTCCCTGGAGGTCCAAATCCTCGGACCCCGGCCTGAATTGGTAAGGAATCCTTTGAGTGTTGGCAGTGCTCCCTGTTGAA
>PWXP01000302.1 GCA_003561895.1 Planctomycetaceae bacterium
CCCCCGCCAAGCAGGCAGGGCGTTCTCGACCCGTGTTTTGCGGGCTTTTCGCCATTCTCGCCGTTTCTCGGCACCCGTAGTTGACACCCCTTCTGACACCTTGTAGACTACAGGCACCCAAAACGACACCCGCCGGGGGGGTGTGACCCGACAACCTCACCAGTTTCAAAGAGCAGATGCCAAGCTATGTCCCATTCTACCCGACCCAAGGCGACCGGCAAGGACGCCGTTTTCGCAGCCGCCCGACGCCACAAGGCGGGGTACATGCGAAGGGGACAGTCCCATTTTCGCGGCTGCAACGGTGGCTCACTGCGCCAGACGCTCTGTGTGCCGCGAAAATCGGGACAGTCCCCCCCGTGAACGGTTACATATCGTGGAGCCAACTCGCGGACCATTACGGGTGAATGCCGGCCGCCGCCTCTTCAATGATTGTATCGGATAGGGGCGGCATCCGGAAGGGCTTAGGGACCTCGCCTTCAGAGGGGTCTAAATCCGCTCTGTCAGTGGTTATACCCGATAAAGAAGCTGAACACTTCCGTTCGGTCGGCGGCTTCGCTCGAGATGGGGAAGGCGAAGTCGAACGCCAGCGGGGCGGGGCCCATGGCCGGAATGACCACCCGGAGGCCGAACCCCGGCGCCACCCGGTACTTGCTGGACCACTGGTCGATGCGCGGCTCGACCGTGCCCGTGTCGCAGAAGACCACCCCCCGGAGCATATCGTCGGCGGTGATGGGGAACATGTACTCGGCGGAGGCGAGCAGGCGGAATTCCCCGCCGACGCGGACGTTGGTATCTTCGTCGATGGGTGAAACGCCGCGGAAGTTGAAGCCGCGCAGGGTGGAGAAGCCGCCGGCGTAGTAGTGGTCGTAGATGGGCGTGCGGTCGCCGGTCCAGCCGAGCTGCGCCTTCATGCTCAGCACGTGCCGCCCGGAACCGTCGGGCCGCTGGTGCATGAGGAAATAGCGGCGCAGATCGAGGTCGACGCTGGGGTACACGTGCGAGCCGATCACCTGCTCGAACGCGGCCTCGGCCAGGTGCCCCTCGGTGGCCAGGAAGGCACTGTCGCGGGTGTCGTGGGTCATCGACGCGCCGAAGCCCAGCAGGGTGTTCTTACCCAACACTTCGTCCAGCTCGTCGGGCGTGGGCTCGATGGGGTTATGGATGGTAATGCGGGCCCCGCGGAAGGAGAGGCTTCCAGAAAGGTTGCGGGTGAAGTGGTAGCCCAGGGCCGTGCGCCCCCCGACGCGTTGTTCGTCCCACTCGATGTACCGCCGGTCGTAATAGAAGCCGCTGAGCGAAAGGGAAACGTCGGTGTTCAGCAGGTACGGCTCCTGGAAGCTGATCATGTACCGCTGCACTTCGGTGCCGGGCATGGCCTCGGCGCGGAACCGCTGCCCGGCGCCCCGGAAGGCCGTGGCGTTGCGGATGTCTTCCCAGCCGCGAGGGAAGCGGAACAGGTCGAAGTTCTGCTCGTCGATGACGATGTTACCGATCAGCCCGGCGTCGGAGTTGATGCCCACGCCGAACATCAGGCGTCCGGTTCGGGCTTCATCGACCTCGACGATCATGGGCAGGTCGCGGGTGAGGGGGTCGAAGGCCCCGGGAAAGTCGGCGTAGACCGGGCCGGGCTCCAGCGACGGCCCCAGGGGCGGCGCCAACTGCCCTTGCCCGCCGGATTGCACCGGGTCGCCGGGAAACTGGCTGCCGAAGGCCGGCTGCTGCGCGGCGGGGGCGGGCGAAGAGGGCCAATTCGGGGCCGGGCCGGCCGGGGCGCCCGCTGGCGGCGCCGCGCTCGGGGCCGGCGCCGGTTGCGTATAGTCGGGTTCCGGATAGGCCGGCCGCGGCGGCTGCGGGTAGGGCTCGGTGGTCCCGTGGTCCGGCGGCGGCGCGTGCTGTGCCCCGGGCCACTGCGAGGGCAGCGACGGCATGGAACGCCCCGTGCCGGGGCTCTGGTACCGGACCACCTGCCCGGTGCCTTCCCGCCCTTGCGACGCACTGGTGGAACCTTGCCGCGGCGGGGCCGGGGCCTCATCCTCGGCGGTCGAGCCTTCAAGGAGGCGGCCCAGCAGCCGCAGGTCGATCCACCGATCGGGCCGTCTCGCCGGTTCCCCCCGCGCCGCACCCTCGGGGTCGGGACTCTGGCCTCGGAAACGCCGCGGACCGCCGGAACGTCGCGGCCGGTCGGCCACCGCCTCGTCGTCGTGCGCCGGCGGGCTGAAGACGATCTTCGGCACCTCGCCGCGCATCGGGTCGACCATGAACAGGCCGGAACTGCGTAGCCGCCGTTCGCTGTCGCGCAGCTCGCGAATATCGACGATGTCGCCCGGCTTGAACGACAGACGGTTCAGCACGGTGGTGATCTTCGTCCGCGGGTGCTCGCCGGAGATGTTCACCTCGATGTCGCCCACGCGGTATCGGTCGCCCTCATCGCCTTCGTACACCAGGTCGACCCGCGCCTCGTCTTCGAGGTACCGGATATTCGGCCTCACGTGGGCGAAGACGTAACCGATCGAGCCGTACTGCTCCTGGATGCCGGTGACGTCGCCCTTCATGGCCAAGTCGTTGAAGTATTGGCCCTCGCGGAGCTTCAAGCTGGCCGTTAGGTCGTCCGACCCGAGCACTTCGTTGCCCACGGTGCGGATGCGCCGCACCTCGTAGCGGGGGCCTTCATCGATCACGAACCGCAGGATGACCCAATTTCGGGAGAAGTCGTGATCGATTTCCCTCCCCACGCGGGCGCGCAGGAAACCCAGCCCGCGGTAATACGCCACCAGCCGGTCCACGTCTTCGTCGATCACCTGGCGGTTGACCTCCCCCTGGAAGAACCATAGGAAGCCGGGGGTTGACTGGACTTGGGTCCGCAGTCGGGCGTTGCTGGCGATGGTGTTGCCGACGAACGTGGTCCACAGGATGCGGTTCTTTTCGCCCTCGTTGATGAGGAACACGACGCCGCGGTCGCCCGGCTTGTCGCCTTCGACCACCTCGACCTGCGCCTTCGCATGGCCGCGTTTGCGGTAGAACTCTTCGAGTTTGTGCCGCGCGTCGGCAATCATGTAGGGATCGAGCGAGTCGCCCTCGTTCAGGTCGACCTGGCGGGCGAGCACCCGCCGCCGCACTTTTTCGTTGCCGACGAACTTGATGTACTCGATGCGCGGCCGCTCGACCACCTCGAAGATGACCACCCGGCCGCCCGGAACGTCGCGGTAATACGGCTTGACATCGACGAACAAGCCGCTTCGGATCAGTCGGCGGACGTCTCCCTCGACCAGGTCGGGGTCGAAGGGCCGGTCCTTGCGAGTGCGAATGTGCGGCGCGATGGAGCGGATGGCAGTGGCGCGGTTGCCCGCCACCCGCACGTCGGCCACCGTCTTGGCCGCGGCCGGCGCCGGCCGCGCCGAGTCGGGGGTCGGCGCGGCGTCGGGCCACTGCGCGGCTGCCGGCGCGGCGTGCAGCGCGAGCCATACCGCTCCGAGGGCGATTACCCCCACCCGGTAGGCCCGCCCGTGGCGGATGCAACATCTGGCCATCACGGCCCTTTCCCGGCGTAAGTGCAAAGCAACAAGTGAGACGAGCGTCGGATTCAGTCGGATCGGTGCGGACATCGGCTACGGCGCTTGCGCCGAGCCTTCGACAAGGTGGCGTAGAAATACCGAATCGGCCGCAACTAAGCAAGGCGAATTCAGCAGATAGTTACGAGGATGGGCGGCGCAGGCAAAATGGGCATGAGGTCTGCCCAACGTGTAGGGTTTTATCGCGTCGTCGCGGAGCGATGACCGATAAAACCTCAATAGCCGTTGCCGGGGCGGCGCGGGCAGTTTTCTCCGCTGTATGCGAAGGGGACAGTCCCATTTTCGCGGCGGAAACGTTGGCTCATTGGGCCAAACGCCCTTTGTGCCGCGAAAATTGGGACAGTCCCCCTGTGAACGGTTACAAACCTCAACAAGGGTTTGCCTGAATTCCCGGCCGGCGGCGCGCCGACACATAATTCGAGGCGCCGCGTCGGCAAATCGCTCCATCTTTTGCTGCGGAGGGTTACTTTGGCTGCCCTGGGGACACTTCAGGTTCTCTATTATTGCCATCTTGCCTCGCCCAGTTCCGATCGGGTGCTATACCGGGCAATCCGGAGGAGCCAGGCAAGGAAGATTCTCGAACTGGGCGTCGGCACGGGCCGCCGGGCCGTACGCCTCATTCGCATGGCCCAATGCCACCATGCGGCCGAGCAGGTTCGCTACGTCGGCCTCGACCCGTTCGAGGCGCGCACCGCGCACGACGGGCCCGGAACCACCTTGAAGCTCGCCTATCGCACGTTGCGGGCGACCGGCGCGAGTGTCCGATTGCTCCCCGGCGAGCCGCTTGCCGCCTTAGCGCAGGCGGCCAACAGCATTGGCGAGGTGGACCTGGCCGTCTTCTCCTCGCCGCTCGATCCCACACGCTTGGCGGAAACGTGGTTCTATGTACCACGGCTGCTGCATCCGCAAAGCGAAGTGTACGTCGAAACCCCCTTGCCGGGTGAACGTCGGCAAGTCCGACGCGTGGAACCGGCCGAAATCGCAGCCTTGGCGGCCACCCGCCGCAGGGCCGCGTAGGGTGCGGTGGTCGATTCGGGGGCTGGGTGCGTGTAAGATGGGTATTTCGACTTTCCCATCGGCGTGTGGCTGGTGACGGCCGTCCCGACGCGCGGCGCGGCGTGTATGCGCTGGGCGCGGTCGGGTACTTCCTGCTGGCCGGCCGGCCGCCGTTCGAGGGCGAGCGGCCCATCAAGGTGATGATTGCGCACGCGCACCAGGACGTGGTGCCCCCCTCGGAACACGTGGGGACGATTCCCGGCGACCTGGAGCAGGTCGTGCTCCGCTGCCTGGAGAAGGACCCCGCGCCGCTACCCGACCGCCGCCGCGTTGGGCGAAGCGCTCCGCCGTTGCGAGGCGGCCGGGGGCTGGACCACCGACGATGCCGCCCGGTGGTGGAAGGCGTCCGGCGCCCGGCGACGCCCCGCTCGGGTCGAGGCCGCGCACTGACCGCCTGCAAGGAAGATGAGCTTGCCACGCCGTAGGATGGACATTCCTGCCCGTCGCGGTACGCGCCGCCGTTGGGCCCGACCTGCGTCCCCTTGCCTCGGCGATATTCTCGTGATCGGGTTCCTACTCTCCCTTATCCGTAGCCGCCCATGCCGAAGAACAACTGCCGCTTGAGGAAGCGGTACAGCCAATAGTCTTCGGGAATCTCCTTCCCCGGCAGGTGGTGGCTGCTGCGCGGCGGGGCGGCGGCGATTTCCGCTAGGGCGTCCCGGCCGCTGTGGTCGGCCGCGCCGCTTTCGCGGAGGAAGTTGGCCAACTCCCGCGGGTGCTCCAGGATGACGCAGCCGCGAGTGCGCTTCGTTACGAACTGCTGAAAGCCGCGCAGGAACCGGCTCCGGTCGATCGTGCGGAGCAGGTCGCCCTGGTGGTCGGCAATGTTTTCGCATGCGAAGCTCAGTGGCGGGCAGGGTTCGACACTGCCGCCCGGTCCAATATGGAAGCCCAGCCCCAAAGCGGCGGGGCACACCGCCTCGCCCGCAGCGTTCCAGTACGTGTCGATCAGGATGATGGGGTGGCGCCGCCGAAGCTCCAGCAGCCGGCGGCGCAGGGTGAGCATTTGCGCGGGGTCGACGCAGAACTCGGGTGTCGGGTCGGGGCCCATGGGCCGGAAGACGTAATACCAAAGGTACATCGCCCCGCGGTCGATGAAATACCGCACATAGGGGTCGGCGGTCACCTCGTCGAGGTTGCGGCCGGTCACGGTGGTGGCCACGCCGAACAGGACCTTCGCCTTTTGCAGCCGGGCGAGCCCCGCGCGGGCGGCCTCGAACGTACCCTGCCCCCGGCGCGCGTCGTTCTCGGCCGCGAAACCGTCGATGCTGACCAGCGGCGTGACGTTGCCGAAGCGGCGGACGCGTTCGACGTTGGCCGGGTCGAAGAACATTCCGTTGGTGATGATCTGGAAGTAGCAGTCGGGGTGTCGCTCGATGATTTGCCAGATTTCCGGATAGATCATCGGTTCGCCGCCCAACAGGGTGTAGAAATACACGTCCTGCCGCTTGCCCGCCTCGATCAGGCGATGGACGTCGTCGGGGGATAGCTGTGGTGGGGCCTGCTGGGTGTGGACCCAGCAGCCGTTGCATCGGAGATTGCAGGCGTGGGTGAGCGCGAGAAACAGGAATGGCGGGAAAAGTTCCCCCCGCTTCCGCCGCACGCGATACGCGCGGATCGCGCGGTCTCCCTTCCAGGCCCATAAATAGGCCGCCTTCCATAGCAGCCGAGGCGAAACCCCGGCCATTGTCCGGCAAACAAGTCGTGGCAGCATAAGGACAGTGTATCATTGCCCGGGCAGTGCGTCAGGGTGGGCATGGGGCACCACCCACACGAACCGGATGGACCCCCTTCCTCGCATCTGGTCAACGCAACCGTTCACGGGTCGGAAATGAGCCGCAGGGCGCTAGCCCCGGTTCGCTTGGCTTGAAACAACAACCGGACGCTAGTGC
>PWXP01000435.1 GCA_003561895.1 Planctomycetaceae bacterium
GGCATCGCGGTCGAGGGCGACCCGCACGGGTCGTTCCCCACCGACGGCACGCCGTACCTGTTCTCGACGCTCCGGCCGGCGGCCCCGCCCGAGGGCGACCTTCGCGTGTACGCGGCCGGCGAAACCTGGCTGCACGCCGGCGTATTCATCCTGGTGCTGCTGGGCGGCGTCGTGCTGCTGCCTTTCCGCTTTCCCAGCCGGGCGATTGCCGTGGGACTGGCCGTCGGCGTGCTTGTGCTGCTGGCCGTGTTCACTCCGGTATTCGCCGGCCACGTGGTCGACGAGGCCTTCGCGCTGGCCGTGTTCCTGGTGCTGGTGCTATGGGCGGTGTGGTTTGTGGTGCGGGCCTGGCCGAAGCTGGTTGCCGGTGCCGGCGGCATGACCGCCGCGCTGGCTAGCGGCGCGAAGTGCCGTTTTTCTGGTGGACACAAGCCTGCGGACGAGACGCCAGCCGCTCAGGAAACGGCGCAGCCGGCCGAGGTCGTGTCCGATCCGCGAGAGCAGGGCCTCGACCTGGCCGACCCGACCGCCGAGGTTCCGCCGGCCGAGCCCGCCGAGGATTCCGACCCGCGAGAAAAAGGCTTGGCGCTCGACCGGCAAGACACTCCGCCGCCGGGGGGCCGGCCGTCCGAAGGCGACCCGTCCTCCGCCGACGCCGACAAGGAGGGAGGACCGGCCCATGAGTAACGGCACCGCGACCGTTCGCCGGGGACTGTCCCGCTTCCATGCGTACCGCTTGGACGCCACCGACGGGCTTGTCCCATCGGAGGACCGCTTGGACGCCACCGATGGGCTTGTCCCATCGGAGCGATGGTCTGTGAGCCACCTAAGCTGCCCGCCGCCCGCCACGCCACCGGCGACCTTGTGTCGCCGGGGACTGTCCCGCTTCCATGCGTACCGCTTGGACGCCACCGATGGGCTTGTCCCATCGGAGCGATGGTCTGTGAGCTACCTAAGCTGCCCGCCGCCCGCCACGCCACCGGCGACCTTGTGTCGCCGGGGCGATGGTCAGCGAGCTAAGGAGCCTGACGCATGGCGTCTCAGCCAAGTGACCGAGCAAGCCCGCCGGTGGTGTGGGGTCTGGGCGGCCGTCAGTAGCCGACTGACCACCGCTCCGGCGGGGCAAGCCCGCCGGTGGCGTGGGGTCAGGGCGGCTGTCAGTAGCCGACTGACCATCGCTCCGGCGGGGCAAGCCCGCCGGTGGCCCTTGCTGGCAGCGATATTCGTCCTACTGGCCATGATGCTTGCCTCCCCCGCCCTCGCGTCCGACTCCAACGACGGTGCCCGCCCGCCCGAAAAGGTCCGCACACTGTACGTTCCGATGAACGACCTGCGCGTGCTGCTCGAAGCCGGCCCGCGCCGCGTGATGCTCGACCGGGAGCAGTACGAGGCCCTGCTGGCCAAGGCGCGTCGCGAGGAGGAGTTGGCCCCGCCGGCTGCGGTTGCGATGCTCGCCGCCGAGTACGAGGTGGAACTCCAACCCGGCCGGGCCGAGCTGACCGGCACGCTGCATCTTGAAGTGCTGGAGAAGGGGCTGCACGCCGTGCCGCTCGACTTGGCCGCCGTGGGCCTGCGCGGCGCGCAGCTCGACGGACAGCCCGCCGCGCTGGGCCGCGGCGAGGACGGTGTCGTGCGCCTGTTCGTCGAGGGCCCGGGCCGGCGCGAGCTTACGCTCGACATGGTGGCGCCGGTCGAGCAGACCGCCGCCCGCCAAACCCTCCGCTTCCGCCTGCCGCAGGCGCCGTCGGCCGTCATGCGCCTCAGCGCCCCCGGCGACGTGGAACTGAGGGACGGCGCCGCGGTGGTCAGCCGGGAGGTGGACGACGACGGCGAAGAAACCCGGTTCGAGCTTCTGCCGCCTTCGGGCGACGCCTCGCTCGAGTTTTCGCTCAACAGCCGGCTGCTGCGTCAGGAGCGCGTGGTGCTGGCCACCGGCGTGATCGTCGATGAGATTACCGAGGCGTACGAACGGCTGCACGCCACCTTTTCGCTCGACGTGCTGCACCGGCCGGTCGACCGGTTCCAGTTCGCCGTTCCCCCGGGCTTCGAGGTGACCGACGTCGCGTCGGCCCAGCTTGCCCGCTGGGACGTCGAACGCGGGGTGGAGGACGGCGACGTGCTGGAGGTCGTCCTGCGCGAGCCGACCACCGACACGGTGGTGGTGAACCTGTCGGCCGTGAGGGCGGCGGGCGTGCTGGGCCCGTGGTCGTTCCCGCGGCTTGTGCCGCTGGAGATGGCGGGCCAGGTGGCCGTTTTGGGCGTCGTCGCCGAAGAGCGGCTGGAGGCCCGATCGCTGGCCGACGAAGGGCTCATCGTCATCGATACTTCCGTCTTTGAGCAAACCCTGCCGCCGACGCTCCTGGCCCCCCGTTCCGGCGACGCCCACCTGCTCCCGATCGCGGCCTACTACGCCCCGCAGGCCGACTACGCCCTGGCGGCCGAGTTCGCCCGGCCTGCGGCCGAACTGGCCGTGACGGCCAGTGTGCTCTTGACGATCGCCGAGAGGCGGCTTTCGGTTCGCGGCGGGTTCGCCATCCAGCCGTCGGTCGAACGGCGGTTCAGCTTCAGCTTCTCGGCCCCGGCCGGATGGCACGTAACGGCCGTGACGGGGCCGGAAGGGGAAGCTTTGCCGTTCGAACGATACGGTGCCGCCGGCGCCGCGGGCCGCATTCACGTGACCGTACCGCAGGGGATGAAGCCCGACGAAGCGTTTGTGGTCGAGTTCGAGGCGTCGCATGCGCCGGCCGGCTGGCTCGACGATTGGCCCTCGCGCGAAATCGACTTCCCACGGTTCGACCTGCTCGACGCCACGCGAAGCCGGAGCGCCCTGGCCGTGGCCGTGGCCGACGACCTGCGCGTGCGGCCGGAAGCGATCGAAGGGCTCACGCCGCTCGACGAGGCCGAGAAGGCCGAATGGAACCTTTCCGGCGTGCCCACCGCGCTGGCCTACCGGGCCGAAGGGACCGACTACTCCGCCCGCCTGATGGTCGAACGCGCGCAGCCGCGCCTGGCCGCGCGGACGTTCTCGTTCTTCCAGGTCGCCTCCGGGTCGCTGCGGGCGCGCTGCGAAATCATCTACCAGGTCGACGAGGCCGGCGCCAACCGGCTGTCCTTCGCGCTGCCGGCCGAAAGCACGCCCGAGTCGGTCGCCATCGTCGGGCTCGACGGGCTTCAACTGAAGCAATTCGCCGCGGAAGTCGAGGGCGGCCGGCGGCGGTGGACCGTCGAACTGGCCCAGCGCAGCCGCGGGCAACTGCGCCTGGCGTGCGATTTCGAGCAGCCGCTCGACGAGCGCGACGCCCAGGGTCTGGCCCTGCCCGTCGTGCGGGCGCTGGGTACGGCGTACCAGTCGGGCTTCGTGGCCGTCGAGGGCGACGCCGAACTCGACGTGCAAGTGAGCACCGGCGCCCGCCGCGTCGACGTGGGTGAACTGGCCGAGGCCGACTACCTGCCCGGCCGGCGCCTTTTGGGGGCGTTCGCCTTCGTGGGCGAGCCGGTCGAGGTGACGGTCGACGCCCTGCGGCCGCCCGGCTACCGGCTGCCGGCCAGTATCGTGGAGTTCGCCGAACTGAACACCCGGCTGGGCACGGACGGCACCAGCCAGACGCTGGCCCGGTTCTCGCTCCGCACGAAGGCGCAGGTGCTGGAGGTGGAGTTGCCGCCCGGCTCGGAGCTTTGGGCGGCCAAGCTGGACGATACGCCCCTGCGCCCGCAGCGGGCAAGCGACCGGCTGCTGCTGAACTTGCCCTCGGCCGGCGACGCGGTGCACGACTTGGAAATCATGTACGCCAGCCCCGTGGCGGCGGTTGCCCTGCTCGGCGACGTGCGGCTGCCGGCCCCGTCGCTCCGGCTGCGGGCCGACGAGGACGCCGTAGCGGAAGAGGTGCCGCTGGCGGACCTGGCCTGGAACGTGTACCCGCCGTCGGGCTACCGCGTGGTGCGCAGCCAGGGGTCGGTGCACACCGACCAGATCGAGCGGCCCATGCCCGCCGCCGTGTACGTGGCCGGCGCGCTGTACTGGCTGGGCGGCGGCATTCAGCCGTTTTACGGAGGGTGCCGGGTCCGGCCAAGGGAAGCGGGGCGGCTGTACATGCGCGACGATATCGCTTACGCGCCTGCAACGGCCCCGCCCCCTCGCAGAGGCCCGCATAGCCTGATGGAGGACGCGTACGATGAGCCAAACATGGAAATGGATTTCGACATGCCGGAGGCCGCGGAGGGGTTTTTCGAACGCATGGAAGAGCCCCCGACTCCGGCGGAACCGGCACTCCCGACGGTCCCCGAACCGGCCGAAGTGCCCCCGCCTGTCGCCCAGCCCGTGCCCGGACAGGATGCTGTGGAATTCCCGGACGACCCGCCGATCATGTATCCCGACAGCCAGGTTTGGGAAGAGCTGAAGGCCCGGCGCGACGACCTGCTCGGTGTGCGGAGCCTCCGGATCGACTTCCAGCGGACGATTGCCGAGGAAAGCATGGCGTTCCGCAGCCTGGGCGTCGAGCCGGTGCTGGCCGTGACGCTGTCGCATCGCGCGCGGTTCGGCGCACTGGCGTGGGCCGTGGGCATTCTCACGGCCGTGGTGGGCCTGTTGCTCACGCGCCGCCCGGTGCGGTGCCGCGCGGCGTACGTGGTGGGCGTGCTGGTAGTGGCCGCGCTGCTGCCGGCGCTGCTGGACGGCATCGAGCTTGCCCACCTGTGCAACGCCGCATTCTTCGCGGCCAGCGCCCTGGTGCCGTATTACCTGCTGGCCGCCCTGTGCCGCCGAACGGCTGCCGCCGCATGTGGCTGCCGGAGCAAGTTGGCGCCCACCGCGGGCACAAGCGCCGCGTTACTGGCCCTGCTTGCGGCCCTCGCGGCCGCCGGTTCCGCTCAGGCCCAGCCGCGCGACGGCGCGTCCGGCGCCGACCGCTACATCGTGCAGATTGTCGAGCCGGCCGGGCCCGTGGCCATCCCCGACGACGCGCTGGTGGTGCCCTACGACGCCGACTCGGCCACGGGCATTCGCGACGCAACCAAGGTGCTGGTGCCCTACAACCGCTACGTCGAGTTGTGGAACCGCGCGTATCCCGATGAGCAACTGGAGCCGCCCAAGCCGCCGGCCGACTACGCCGTCGCCGGCGCCGCGTATCGGGCGGTGCTCACCGGCGACGATTTCCTGCTGGTCGAGGGCGAGTTGACCATCGACCTGTTCACCGACGCCCCCGTCGAGGTGCCGCTGGCCCTGCGCCGCGGCGTGCTGGCCCGGGCCGTCCTCGACGGCAGGCCGGCGCGGCTTTCCGTGCCGCGGCCCGCGCTCCCGCCCGAAGCGCAGCAAGCTCGCCAGCAGGCGGCCAGAGTCGAACCGCCGGACGGCGGGCTGCTAATGCTGCACGTTGCAGGCAAGGGGCGGCACATGCTCGAGGTGAGCGTGCGGCTGCGCCTGCGCCGCGAAGGGGGCTGGCGCGTGGCCGACGGCGCGCTGCCCGCCGCGGCGGCCGCCGGCATCGAACTGACCGTGCCGGCGGCCGAAACGCAACTGCGCTGGCTGGGTGCGGCCGACCGGGCCGAACGCGAAACGGAGGCCGACAATGAGGTCGTATCGACCGTGCTCGGCGCCGGCGGCTCGCTGAGCCTCCGCTGGCGGCCGAAGGTGGCCGAGGCCGAAGTCGACCGCAGCCTCACCGCCCACAGCACGGCCGTGATGGACGTGCAGGAAGACGGCCTGCGCGTGGTGTGGCGCGTGCGGTTCGACTTCCCCCGCGCGCAGCGCGAGCAGTTCACCCTCGACGTGCCGGCCGAGTACCTCGTCAAGCGGGTTTCCGGGCAAAACGTGCGCGGATGGGAACGGTCGGAGGCCGGCGGGCGGCAGTCGCTCGACATCGACCTGCTCCATCCGGCCCGCGATAACGAGGAGATTGTGCTCGACCTGTGGCGGGCGGGCCCCGTGGGCGACGGGGCGCTCGACGAGTTCGCGTTTCCCGTGATCCGCGTGCCCGGCGCCGTGCTGGAGGATGGGCAGTTGACCGTCCGCCGCAGCCCGCTGTTGGAGCTGCGCACCTTCGAGCGCGAGGGGGTCGGCCGCACCGACCTGGGGCCCGAGGCCGAGCAGCTTGCCGGCGGGCCCGACGCGGCGGAAAGCCCGCTGGGCATCCGCCCCTACCAGGCATACCGCTTCACGACGGTGCCGTTCAACCTGAGTTTCGCCGCGGCCGCCATTCGGCCCGACGTAACCGCCCGGCTCCAAACCGTGCTGCGCATTGCCGAACTGGAGCGGATGCTCGAAACCCGCGCCGTGCTCACGGTGGAGAATCGGCCGCTGTTCCGCATCGACATCGTGCTGCCCGACGACTTGCGCATCGACCAGGTGGCGGCCCCGGGCGAGTTCCATTGGTCGGAGGCGGTCGACGGTGGCGAGCGCGTGCTGAGCGTGTACCTGGCCTCGGGCCGGCTGGGCGAGGTGTCGGTCCTGGTGGCCGGCAAGCTGGGCGAAAC
>PWXP01000600.1 GCA_003561895.1 Planctomycetaceae bacterium
AACACTGGCATATCGCCTTTGGAGAGGAACGCGGTTTTGTGAACAAGTCCAGGGGGGCTGAGCACGTCGCCCAACTACTCGCGAGTCCGGGCAAGGCTGTGGCGTGTACTGAACTGCACGGCAGTACCGAGGGCACACTGAATATGCATCAGCCGACCATCAGCAGGGATGACGCCAAGGCTCAACTGAAGGAGCTTCGCGCACAACTGCACGAGTTGGAGGAACGTCGCAAAGGTGACCCGACCACGTTCACTTCCGAAGAGGCGGCCGAACTGGAAAAGGTCAAAGAGCGGATATGTAGCCTTGCACACACGGTGAAGCGCAAAGAACGTGCGCCGGCCGCGCGTAGTGCAGTGAGTCAATGCATTGAGCGATTCAAGATCGCGTGCAACGCGACGACCCTCAAGGACTTTGCCAAACACCTCGACGCCAACCTCGACACGGGCGCGGAGCCCGTCTACAACGGCCCCCACGAATGGGAAATCAAGAAGTAACACCTGACGTTACAATGTAACACCGAATGTTACGCCTTCAGAGTGACCGGCAATGACGCCGGAAGCCCCTGGAGGACGTAACATGAGTGAGAGTGTTTCTACGAACCGCCCGGCCCGCACGAAGTGGACGCCGAGCGAACTGGCCGCCCGATGGGGCATCTCGGAATCCCGGGTGCTCTATTGGATTCACACCGGCCAGCTACGCGCCATCGACGCGGCAGACGATCCTGCCACCGTGCCCGACTGCCGGGTTGACATTGCGGACGTGGTGCTCTTTGAGGACGAGCGCGAAATCCAGCCCATCGACGCCCGCCGGGCAGGGAGGGCGCGATGAGCAGTACAGCGAAACGGACAGCAATCGTCCCCCCCGAGCTACTCACCTGCGCACAAGCCGCGGCCGTTGCCGGCTGCGGTGTGCGAACATGGTGGCGTTGGACGCGTTCCGGGTTGGCGCCACCGCCACTGAAAATCGGCCTCGGCGTTCGACCGGCGGTGCGATGGTCGAGACGACGAATTGAGCAGTGGGTCGAAAGTGGCTGCATGCCAGTCGCAAACGAGGAGGCGAGCGTAACGGCACAGACCGGATGGCACGGGAGGGCTGTGCGATGACAACTATTCCAAAAGGATCGAGACGGATCGGGCATTCCGTGGACCGCTACAAGGTCCATTGGGTGCCGATCGACAGTATCCAGCCGTCGCCAGAAAACGACGACATTTACGGCGAAATCGAGCACGACGCCGCTATGAGTGGGCTGATTGCCAGCATCGAGGCAAAGGGCATTGAAGAGCCCATCCTCGTTACGCTGGACGATTTCATTCTGAGCGGTCACCGTCGCTACTATGCGTGCGAATATCTGGGATGGGATTCCGTCCCCGTTTCGTACCGCAACATCCGGCGCGAGGGCCACCCCCGCTTCCATGCCGAACTAACCCAGTACAACCCGCAACGGATCAAGAGCGTGGGCGCGGTGCTCAAAGAGGCGATGCTCCGCGACAACGACCCTGAGGATACCTATGCGGCCATTGAGGAACAGCAGGAGGCCAGCCTGCACGTCGACGCCGAGTTCATGGTGGTTCAGGGCGCGAAGTCAGTGGACGCCATCAGCGACCGCCGTATGGAGTTCCTGAAAGCCGTCCAGAAGGTCATTGAGAATATGCGGCGATACTGGCCCCTCAGTATCCGGCAGATTCACTACAAGCTCCTGAACAAGCCCCCACTGAAGCAGACACCGAAGCGTAGCAAGTTCAGTCCGGACAAGTACCGCTACAAGAACGACCAGTCGAGCTACGACTCCTTGGTCGACCTGCTGACAAGCGCCCGTTACCACGGCCAGATTTCCATGACGGCCATCGACGACCCGACCAGGCCGGTCAAGACGTACCGCGGGTACACGTCGGTGGCGGATTTCATTCAGAACGAGATCTCCGGTTTCTTGACCGGCTTCCACCGGAGCAAACAGCAGGGGCAGGAGCGGCACATCGAGGTGTTCGCGGAAAAGAACACGCTCTACCGGATTGTGGAGCGCGCCTGCCAGCCCTACTATGTTCCCTTCAGCATCGGGCGCGGCTTTTCGAGCATCCCCGTATGGCGCGATATGGCCCGCCGGTTTCGGACTTCAGGCTGTAAGGCGATGACCCTGATCATTGTCTCGGATTACGACCCAGAGGGCCTCGAACTGGCCGACGATGCCGTCCGCTCACTCGCCTTGCACGGCATCCAGGTCGACGGGCATCGGGTTGCAGTCACCCGGGAACAGATTGACGAACTGGGCCTCGCCGGAGATTTCAACCCGGCGAAGGAAAGCAGCAGCAGGTACACGTCGTTCGTGGATCGCACGGGCGGCACGGAAACCTGGGAGGTCGAGGCGCTGCCCCCTGACTTTCTGCTCGCCCAGATCAAAGCCGCCATCGAGGCGAATATGGACATGGACGTCTACGAGCGGGTGTGTCAGCAGGAGCGGGAAGATTGCTCCCAGTTGTGCGCCATCCGCAAAGAAATCGCGTCGAGCATGGAGTTCTGACGCAAAAAACCATCATGGCCGAAAAAGTAAAACCACGGAAAGAAGGCCGCGCCAAGCCCGTAGCGTCCCTCGTGCCGGAGGGGTTCCGACCGGAGAGCATTTTGCCGGAAAGGCTGCGATTCCGGTGCGATGATGCGAGTTGGTTCGTCGGGCAAATTGTCCGGAAGACGCGACAAGGAATGGTCGACCGGCACGGGTTCGCCAGGCTTCACGAGCGGGTTTTGCGCCGTGTGATGTCGGAACGCACGCTTGCAGCCGTCATCGGCTTTCTGCGGGACGCAGGGATTGTCGAGCAAAGCGAATACCGGATCGGCCAATACAGCCGCGGCTATCGCCTGGGGCCCGCGTGGGCGGACCGTAAGTGTCACCGACTTGTCTTGAAAGACCCGCGACTGACCCAGCGAGTGGCACGCGAGGTGGAGCGGTTGGAAGACCTGCACGTATCCCGATATCTACCGATCCACCACGATCTGAATCGTATGCACGAGTTGCTGACTGTGGAGCGCGAAGTGAAACGACCCATTGCCGTCATACCGGAAGTCGCCACCCGCCGGCGCCAGCACACTTTGCTGTGGCAGATTGAACAGCATCGGCCCGGCCGCCGATCCATTACCGGCCGATGGTTTTCCCCGTTCACCGGCACGAAGCGCACGCTGCGATCCCATTTCCGGTTCGACGGCCAGCCCCTGGGAGGTTACGATATACGCTGCGCGCAACCCGCGATTCTTGCCGTAGCGATGGGGACGCGGCTTACGCAGTTTCTCCAGTGTGTAGGCACATATAGTAATAGTGCTGCTCCCTGCTCTCTTCCTGTTGCTCCGTTGTCTTCGCCTGTGCTGTCTGTCGGTCTGGTGTGGCGACTCTTCTCGCTGGCTCCTGCCTGCGACTCGGACCTGGGGTTATTCTCTGAGCTTGCTCGCTCGGCTCTTCTGTATCCTTTCCTGTTGGATTGCTGTCGTCGCGACGGTGTGGATTTGACGGATCTCGAGGGTCGCGGTCGGTCCAAGCTGGACATGGTGAAGGTTTTGTCTTTACAGGATGTGCTTGCGAAGAAGGGCGTGTATTCAAGTGATTTCGAGCGTGTATTCTGCGAGGCGTTTCCAACGGTGCATCGGGCCGTGCGGTGGATCAACAGCCGGCAGAGCCCTTCGGACGGCAGCCGGAATGGGGTCCATGGGAAGCTGATCCGGGCGCTGCAGCGACTGGAGTCCGCGCTTGTAATCGAAACGGTGTGCCCCGTTTTGGCGCCGAGAATCCCGATCCTGCCGTTGCACGACTGCTTGTTCGGGCGGCTATCGGATATGGGCGAAATCAAGGCGGGGTTTGAAGAGGTTTTCGCCCGCTGCGGTGTGTGGTTTGGGCTGAAGCGTGACGTTCCCATCCAAAAGGTGACTTAGATGAGTTCTGACGAGTTGATCGAGGTTGGCTTCTGCGACGACTTGATCGAGGTATTTGACCAGTTTCCACTGGAATACCTCACGGATTACGGAGGTGATGAGCTGCGCATTTGTGGTCCCACAAGTCTTCTGGCCGTCGCCCGTATCGAACCGTACCACGGGCGGTGCGGTCGCAGCGAACGCGTTGCGGCCGACGAACGCGGCGGTTCGCCACGAACGAGGAAACGGAAACGGCCCTGGCGGAACTGGTGAAGGCGGGCGGTGGCGGGTGCGGCGGCTTGCCGACAAGTACGGCGCATGCGATTACGCCGGGGCCATCGAGCCCGACGCCCCCTTCTTCCATTGCGTGTTGCACGACATGGAATATCACTTGGGGCAAGCGGTGATTCCGGCAAATGCGTATTTGGTCGGCCAGCTTCTCGCTGACTCCCCGCGAAAGTGTGTCTGCGGCAGTAGCGGCTGGAACCGGTGGAGGGAAATGGGGGCACGGGGCGACGAGCTAGCGTGTGCCCAGTGCGAGGACTGCGGCTTGCAGATGACGTTCAGAGTTTTACCCCAGCCCAAGCAAGAGCGCGGCTGCACGTGCGAACTGTGCGGCGACGGGGATATTCCATTCTGACGCGGCCGACGCCCCAGGGTGGCCCAGGGTGCGACCGGGCAGCAACGGCCGGGTCGCAACACCCTGGCAGCCCCCGGCCAATACGCGGGCTCCTACGGCTTCTCACGGGGTGCAACCTGAGGGGCCCTGTTGCCCGGTTTTTCCGGCAGCAAGTGGCACCTATTGACTTTTCCGGGGGCAAGGCCGATAATACCAATGCACGCTACTTCTATCGCCAAGTGAAACCATGAAACCAAACGCGCCCCCTGCTGCGAACTTCTTGCCTTGGCGAGTAGTGTGCAATCGTGGCAGGGGGCGTCTCCTACAGTGAGGTGGAACATGGCGACGTTCTTCAAGCGGCAGACACGAAAGCCGATCCCCAGCGGGGCGGTACTCAAAACGATTCGCGGCCGGCGGGTGGCTGATTGGACGGATGCCAAGGGCAAGACGCGACGGGCACCCCTAGCCGAAGACGGCGGGGCAATCGTGGTCGAGTCGGAAACATGGTCGGCACTGTACTTCGACGAGAACGGCCAGCGGCGGCAAGTGGGAACCGGCATCGCGGATAAGGACGGGGCCAAGCAGTATGTAGCCGAGTTGGAACGCAAGGCCAAGCTGCGGAAGGTAGGGCTTCACGACAAGCGCGCCGAGGAGCTTGCCGACGAAGCCCGGCGGCCCCTGCAAGAGCACCTGGACGACTTCCGGGCGAAGATGGAATCGGAAGGCCTGGACGCCCGACACGTGGCCGATACGATCCGCTACATCGAGAAGATTGCCAAGGCGGCGGGTTTCGTGACGGCGGTCGACATTACAGCCGATGGGGTCCACAGCTACACGGCGGGGCTGAGCAAGAACCGATCGGCCCGGACAGTGGGGGCGAACATTACGGCGATCCGAGCGTTTACCCGGTGGCTGGCAGACGGCCACAAGCTTCCGCATGATCCCCTGCGCGCGGTCAAGAAGCCTTCAGCCCAAGCCGACCGACGGCGGGAACGGCGTATGCTTCTGCCCGATGAATGGCCCTGGCTACGGTCAACCGTCCTGGCCGAGAACGAAGAGCGGGACGGAATGACGGCACCCGAGCGGGTTCTTGCCTACGCTACGGCCATACAAACCGGGTTGCGGTTGAACGAGCTTCGAAGCCTGACGCGGCGGCGGCTGTTCCTGGACAACGGCCAGCCCTTCATAACGTGTGCGGCCCGGTCCACGAAGAATAGCAAGGACTGCCGACAGTACATCAAGCGAGACCTGGCCGGCCAGCTACGCGACCATATCGCAACGAAGGCCCCCGGGGCGGCCGTCTTCGCGGTGCCCCCCAAGGAAGACGCCGCCGGGATGCTGCGCGCTGACCTGGCAATAGCCCGGGCGGCGTGGCTCGACGCGGGCAAGGCCGATCCCCAGGAGCATCTACGGCGCGAACAATCGGACTTCCTACTGCCCGTCAACCACGAAGGGGAGCACTTCGACTTTCACGCCCTGCGGCATACTTGCGGGGCATGGCTGGCCCTGGCCGGTGCCCACCCAAACGTGGTGAAGGAAATAATGCGTCACAGCACAATCACGCTGACGATGGACGCATACGGGCACCTGTTCCCCGGCAGCGAAGCGGCGGCAATCGAGCGGCTTCCCGATATGGTATCCGGCCAGCCCGAGGGCTTGAAAGTGGCCGACGCGGCCGGGTAGGGCTTCCGAACGATGGTAACAGATATGGTAACACCTGAACGGCAACAAGAGCGCAGCAAGAGGCACCACCTGACGCAAGGAACGGGCGGGAACGATGGCCGAGAAGAGCGGCGGGCCGACTCGCAAAGCCTTATAGAATAGGCACTTAGGCAACAAATGGCAGCTATCGGCAGCAATAAGAACGAAGCGGAGGGCAAGGGATTCGAACCCTCAACCGGTTGCCCGGCACCTGATTTCGAGTCAGGCTGCTAACCGTTCGCGTACCCTCCGGACCC
>PWXP01000333.1 GCA_003561895.1 Planctomycetaceae bacterium
AGTCTTCCTCGTCGGGCATCCAGCCGAGCATCTCCTCGCCGTAGGGAACGCTCTCGAACAGGGTCTTGCCGGTGTACCGGTCGCCGTCCCACTGCTGGGGGCCGAGCTTTTCCAGGATGCGCACGTCCCAGCCGATCGGGTAGAAGCCCCACGGCTTCGTCTCCACGTTGTTCCAGAACATGGTTTCCTGGCCCCCGGCCGGCGGTCCAGGCGTTCTTGCACGCCAGCGTGCAGGTTTGGCAGGCGATGCACTTGTTCGTGTCGAAGATCCAGGTGGCCTGCTTCTCGGGCCGCGCGGCGGGGTACTTGTACTCCATGTCGCGGCCGATTTGCCAGTTGTAAACTTTGTGCGTCACGAGATGAAATCCCCTTCCAAGAACTGTTTCATGGCCTGGCTCGCGTAACCGGGGCGAAGGCCCAACCGCGCCGGCCGCCACAGGCGGTGCTCGACGCCGCCCGGTTCGGCGGAAACAACCTTCACAAACGACTCCTTCGGCGCGCCGGTGGTGCAATGCACGTCGGGCTCGAAGCCCTTGCCGATCTCCTGCCCGAAATAACCCTTCCGCGCCAGCGATTCAGTCATCAGTGTGGGCCGCAGCCACGCCCGAGTGGCCGATTGGTGCGAACCGTAGCGGTACATGGCCTGGTAATGGGTTCGGGGGTTGCGGGCCAGCCCGTCGGGCCGCCCCTCGTGGCCCTCGACCGAGCCGTAGGTGGCCGTGTACATGTTGAACCACGACCGCGCCACGCCGCGCGGCAGCCCCTGGTAGTACCGCGCCCGCATCACCGCCCGGTGCACCTTGAACTCCTCCGGTTTGTCCTGCCACCCGCGGAACGGCCGGTCCTCGGGATCGCCGTCCACGTAGATGTAGTCGCCGTCCTCGATGCCCATGTCCTTGGCGTCCTGCGGGTGGATGTCGATGTATCCCTCGCCCACCCACGGCATGCGCTTGTCGCGCCGGTGCATGTCGCCGAACGGGCCGAACCAGACCGAGATGATGTCGGTGTCGACCGGCGTCGTATGCGCGCCGTGACGGTACTTCGGCGTGATGTAGATCAGGCGAAAGCCTTCCTTCATGCGCGGGTGCTGCGTCTGCGTCACGTCGGCCGGCCGGAGGACCACGTTGCGCACCTGCCGGACCTCGATACCCGGGTCCTCGGCCGCCAGCCCGTAGGTTTCCAGCCCCTGCGGGCGGATCAAGTGCGGGGTGCCGCAAACGATCGCGTTGGGCAGATAGAACGTGCCGTCGACGGGCTCGCGGTGGACGGGAATGTTCTCGCCGTGCTCGAGGAACTCGTCCTCGTCGCGATAGAACTCCATCCGGCCCGACCGCGTGTAGTGCGGTTCCCCGCCGTTGGACTGCTCCCAGCCCATGATCTTCGGATACGTGCGGGTCATCAGCAGCGACGGGATTCCGTCCTGCGCCTTCGCGTGGACGTCCTCGAACTGGTAGCCGCGCAGGGTGGTCGAGTTGTCGACGATCCGCTGCAAGTACACCTCGACGTTGTCTTCATGGACGAACTTCCAGTAGTCGAGGAACCGCTGATCGCCGGTGAGCTTCGCCAGGGCGGCGCCCACGCCCGAGTGCATCTCGATGTCGCTGCGCGTCTCGTGCAGGCGCCCCAGCGGCGTCTTGGGGAACACCTGGTAGAAGGGGTTGGTGACCGCGGCCGTCATGTCGGGGAATTTGAACTCCATCCACGAGTCGGCCGGGAAGACGATGTCGGCGTATTCGCACGAGGCGGTCCACCACCACTCGTTCACCGCGACGCAATCGATCCGCGGAAGCGTGTTCACCACGAAGTCGTGATGCCACTTGAGGTTCCCCAGAATCGAATTCGAATTGCCGAACCACGCGAACTTCGTGGGCGTCGGGATGTGGCTCTTGCCCGTAAACAGCTTGTTGCCCACCCGCAGTGGCCGGTCGCCGTAGTTGAAGTAATGAGCCGACTCCATCCGGTAGCGGCTCTTGACTCGCGGCATTTGCGAGGGGTCAGTTTCGATATCGAACGGGTCCTCGGCGATGTACAGCGGCACGCCGTTAAAATAGGCCCCGCGGTAGTTGCCGGCGTAACTGCCCACATTGCCGCCGTGGAAGCCCACGTTGCGGGTCAGGGCGCCCACCAGGAAAATCGCCCGGTCCTTCAGATCGTTGTTGAAGAAGTGGTTCGGCCCCATACCCACGGGAATGAGTGTCTTCGCCGGATGGGCGGCGATTTCGCGGGCGAGCCAGCGGACCACCTCGGTGTCGACGTGGCAGAGGTCGCTGACCACCTCGGGGGTGAAGTGCGAGGCGTGCTCCTTCATCAGGTCGAACACGGGCCGGACCTCGACCTGCTGCCCGTCGAGCGTTGCGACGGTGAACGTCCCTTCCAGGGCGTAGGGCGCCGCCGTGGCGGCGTTGTCGCGGGTCACCACGCGTGGGGCCCCGGTTTCGGTATCCCACGCCAGGAAGTCGCCCCACTCGGCCCGTAGCGATTTCGTGACGATCTGCCGGCGCTGGCGGACGTTCGGTGGCGCCAATTCCCCCTCGGCCAGCGTGTGCGTGTTCTTCAACTCGGCCGCCTGGTAGTCGGCGATCACCTCCTGCGGCTTGAGCAGCTTCAGCGTGTCCATGCGCACCAGCAGCGGGAGGTCGGTGTGGCCGCGGACGAACTCGGCGTCGTGCAGGTTCTCCTCCAGGATGACGTGCGCCAGCCCAAGCGCGAACGCCGGATCGCTGCCGGGGCGGAGCACGATGACCTTGTCGGCCTTGTTCGAGGTCGACTGGTACTCGCACGCCACAGTGACCACCTGGGTCCCCTTCAGGCGGGCCTCGCACAGCCAGTGGCCGTCGGGCATCTTCGTGGAAATCCAGTTCATGCCCCAGCAGACGATCAGTTCCGAGTTCTCGGCGTCGGCCATGTCGAAGTCGATCGTCTGGTGACCGCACACCATCGTGTGCCCGGGGGGGAGATCGGTGTGCCAGGAGTAGTTGTCCCAGCCGCGGCCGCCGAGGGTCTCGTCCGGCTCCACGTTGCGGATATGCCGGTCGAGCAGCGCCAGCGAGTTGGCCGTGCGGTAGAACGCCATGATGCGCGTGGCCCCCAGAAGCGGCATGCCCCCCCGGAGCTTCAGCGATTGCGTTCCCGCACCCTCCATCGCCTCGATCATGGCCTCGTCGTAGCCCTGCGCGGCCAGCCGCTCGGCGCCCTCGGGTCCGGAATAGGTCGTGGCGATGTCGAGCATCGATTCGGCCGCCATCTCGCACGCCTCCTCGAACGACACCTTGATGAACGGCTCCTTGCCGCGATTGAGATACTGGGCCGGCACCCGGCCCTCGTCATCGCGCGGCCGGCGGTCTTTGTGCCACTGGAGGAATCCCTCGCGAACGGCGGGGTACTTCACCCGGCGCGGGCCGTACACCCGGCGGATCAGGGCCAGCCCTTTCTGGCACAGACGGGGGTCCCAGCGGTGCGAGGCCCGGTTGCCGTAGATGTCGGTCGCCTTGCCGTAACCGTAGCTGGGCCCAATGCGCGTCACCACGCCGTTCTTCACGTAGGCGCGAAGCAGGCAGTTGTGCGTGTCGTTCGGGGCGCACATAAAGTGGAACTGGGAGTCGTAATCGTGTTGCGAGCGGTAGATTCGCTCCCAGTCGCGCTCGGGATAGGCTTCCAGGGGGTTGTCCACCTCGGTCACGAACGACAAGGCGGCCAGCATGGGGTCGGCCGAGCCGGCAGCCGCCAGGGCGGCCAGCGAGGTTCCCAGAAAGCCTCGGCGCGACAGCTTTTCAGTCATTGTGTTTCTCTCCCTCTCTGAGTACGGCAAACGACCCCAGCATGAGCAGGCAACGTTCGTTGAGGCGGTCCGTCGTGGGACAGGGCCTTTTCAGCAGGCGGGCCAGGGTCCAACCCGACAATATGTCCACAATCGCCTCGTGCAACTCCACGCCGGCGTGGTGGAACGCGCAGGCGTCCTCGAGGTCGGCATCGGGGCTGCCGCCGAAATCGCCAAGGATGGCGCCTTGACACGCCTCGACGATGGCCCGCAGGGTAATTTCCTCCGGCCGGCGATTGAGCATCACGCCTCCAGCCACCCCGCGCTGCGTGCGGAGGACGCCTGCCCGGGCGAGCAAGTGCGTCACCTTGGCCAGATACGTGGGCGACTCGCCAAGCTGCTCGGCGATCATCCTCGGCGCTGCGGGCGTTGCCGAGGCCTGCTTGCCCAGGTAAATGAGCGCGCGAACGGCGGAAATCGTGGTCTTGGTCAGCACAAACGGAACGCCATATGCGTACTATTCGGATCAGTATTATCTAGTTTACGGCCTCCTGGAAATAAGGTCAAGTCCCCACTTGTGGAATTTTTATTTGCATATAATGGAGGGCACCCGGGCCTGGCAGACCATCGACTACTGGTCCAAGACACGTATAATACCACTTTGCGAACTATTCTAATAGACGCGGCAGGCGCCTGCCCCCATCACGGGAGGGGGTGTGGCAATGAATTCACCCCCGGTTACGGCGTTGCTTGCTGCCGTATTCCGATCCGTTGCGGGCTGCGGGAGGCGATGACCCATGCGTAGGAATACCAACCCGGCAGACGAGCCGAGAATGGTTCGCGAGAAAGAGACCGTCACCGCGATGATTCGAATCTTCTGCCGCGGTCGCCACGGCTCGGACGGGGAGCTTTGCGCAGAGTGTGAGTCCTTGCGCCAATATGCGATGCGCCGCCTGGAACGGTGCCCTTTCGGACCCGACAAACCGGCTTGCGCAAAGTGTCCGATTCACTGCTACAAACCGCAGATGCAGGAACGGATTCGCGACGTCATGCGATTCGCCGGACCCAGAATGATCCTGCGCCATCCGCTCCTCGCGATCCGCCATCAAATAGACGCCGCAAAACCGGCCACCCGAACCCCTCCCGGAGGTCCATAGCCGGAAGAGCCCGTTAAGCGCACCCCGACCAATCATCCGCTCCGGCGCTGTTCAGTGCCCGCAGCAGTGCGGATGTCCCTCGCCGGAAGGTGCGGCCAGCGGCACACCGAACCGCTGTGCCAATGCATTGGCCAATTCGATGTATCGCTCATGCACGCCGGTGCCCATATGTTCGGACTCCGTCTTGGCAAAAGCGTCGAGTAGCCGGCGCTGGTCGTCTTCGGTGAAGGCGTCGTTGGCCATCGAATACAGGCAGTGATCCTCCTTCTGGATGTGTTCCCGCAGCATGTCGATGTAGTTGTGAGCGTGTTCCGCGAACCGGGCGGCGGCACTGAGGTCCTCGGCGGCGGCCACGGCGTCGGCCATACCGGAGACCAGCCGCCGGCCCTGCTCGTGCTCGTACAACATAACGCCCGTCGGCCCGCCGTCGCGCGGGAAGCCTTTGGCTTCCATGGCGGGAAAGAAATGGGTTTCCTCCTTACCGTGGTGGCACCGGTCGGCGAAGTTTCGGAAGAAGTCGATGACCTCCCCGGCCGATGCCGCGTCGATGCGTCCCGACGCGGTGGCCTGGTCGGCAAGTTTCTCCAGGCAGTTCAGCACCTGTTCGATGACCCGGTGCTCATTGGAAAGTAGATCGCTTGGCTTCATGGAAATGTCTCCTTGGTTAGGATTGGTGTTTCGGTTAGACGCTTCAGCAATGGGACGCGCCGGACACATTGTGCGGCTGCAGATGCGCCAGCGTGGTTTCGTTGAGGAATGGGAAGTACGCATTGCGCACCCCGCTCCAGCGGTGGTGCGCCGGACACGGCGACTCGCCGGAGCATTGGAACCTGTCGAAAAAGCAACCTTGCCAACCCCACACACAGGCCGAACGCGGCGGGGTGCGCCACCGAGGCGTGCTGCGCCGGCCGGAGAATTGCAGGAGGTGCGTTGCACGCACGCACCCCCTCTCCAAGGGAGCATGGTCCGCCGTCCGGGCAGTGCACTTGGATCGCAGAACGATTGCGACCGGACGCCGGCCGTTGAGCAGTATTACGGTCGAACTCATAGGGAGCCATCGCGTGGAGTAACGTTCTTGCGATTCACGCAAATGTCGTACGACGCTGCGTATGCAGCCACTGTGCGAATGGCTTCTTCGGACGAACCACTGGAATTGACGAACGAAAGCCGAAGCAGACTGCCGGGGATCGTCAGCGCGTCGTAGAGCAGCGCGTGAACAAACGATTGGGTTACGAATCGTGCGCCCCCGAAGTCGAGTACCAGTAGTTCGCCCTTTCTGATCGCCGGTATAATCCTCTCGTCGCGAACCCGGACGGCAGGCTCGACGTCTTCTTTAATCGGGCCAATCTCAATCTTCTGCAAATCTTCAATGTCGGGATGGGCGGCTAGAAAAAGAAAGCCGCCCGAAGGCGGCTTTCGGGGTGTCAGAAGCGGAGGGCACGGGACTCGAACCCGCAACCCCGGTCAGGGGGCACCTCATTTCCAGTGAGGCTGCTAGCCAATTCGCTTACCCTCCGAATGCGCCGCCACGCTAGGCGGAACCGCTGATG
>PWXP01000309.1 GCA_003561895.1 Planctomycetaceae bacterium
CTTCGACGACCTGTGGGAGGCCGTTCAGGACCACGACGTGATGCTCTTCCACCCGTACGAGAGCTTCGATCCGGTGGTCCAGCTCCTCGAGCAGGCGGCCGCCGACCCGAACGTGCTGGCCGTCAAGCAGACCCTCTACCGCACCAGCGGCGATTCGCCGATCGTCCGCTCGCTGGAGAAGGCCGCCCAGAACGGCAAGGAGGTGACCGTGCTGGTGGAGTTGAAGGCCCGGTTCGACGAGGCGCGGAACGTCCAGTGGGCTCGCCGGCTCGAAGACGCCGGGTGCCACGTCATCTACGGCATCGCCAATTACAAGACGCACTCGAAGGCGCTGCTGGTGGTGCGGCGCGAGTCGGGCCGCATCCGCCGGTACGTCCACCTGGCCACCGGCAACTACAACGACAAGACCGCCCGGCTCTATTCCGACCTCGGCCTGTTCACCTGCGACCGCGACGTGGCCACCGACGTGGCCGCCTTCTTCAACCTGTTGACCGGCTACTCCGAAACCGTCGGCTGGTCGAAGCTGACCATTGCCCCTACGGGGCTGCGGCAGCGGTTCCTCGACTGGATCGAGCGGGAAATCCAGGTCTCCACCCCCGATCACCCGGGGCTGATCATGGCCAAGGTCAATTCGCTCCAGGACGCCGAGATCATCCGGGCGCTGTACCGGGCGAGCCGGGCGGGCGTGGAGGTGCTGCTGAACGTGCGCGGCATCTGCTGCCTGCGGCCCGGTGTGAAGGGCGTTTCCGAGAACATCGAAGTTACGTCCATCATCGACCGCTTCCTGGAGCACGCGCGCATCTTCTACTTCCGCAACGGCGGCCACGAGGAGGTGTACCTGGGCAGCGCCGACTGGATGCGCCGCAACCTCAGCCGCCGGTTGGAAATCCTGTTCCCGCTGATCGACCGCAACCACCGCCGCCGTGCCATCGACATCCTCCAGACGTACTTTGCCGACAACGTGAAGGCGCGCCGGTTGCTGCCCGACGGAACCTACGAGCCGGTCGCCCGTGCCCGACCGAAGGTCCGCGCCCAGGAGAAGCTCTACCGGGAGGCCGTCGAGGCGGTCCGGCTCAGTGAGAAGTCGGCCCTCCAGTTCCGGCCCATCGTGCGGCCGAAGGAAGTGTGACCTTGGCCCTACATGAATAATCCGGGTCAGCCCGGCTCCCGGCCGAAGCACACCAGGCACATGTCGTCGCTCTGCGGCCGCTCGCCCACAAACCGTTTCACGTCGTCGAGAATCGCCTTCCCGATGCGCTCCACACCGTCCTTGCTGGCGTTCAGCAGGTCCAGCAGACGGCGCTCCCCGTACAGCCTTTCCTCCCCGTCCATCGCCTCGGTAATGCCGTCGGTGTACAAGCTGACGCAGGCGCCGCTTTCCAAGGGCAGGACGGCTTGCGGGTAGTTGGCCTCGGCGTCGATGCCCAGTGGCAAGCGGGCGCAATCTCCCGCGAGCGGCTCCACGGCACCCCTCACGGGGCGCAACAGCGGCGGCATGTGGCCCGCATTCACCACCGTCACTTCGTGCCGCGCCGGGTCGAGCACGCACAGCAACAGCGTGACGAACCGATCCTCCCAGCCGCTGCCGCAGAACACGCGGTTCAGCCGGCCGACGGCCTGGGCGGGCGCCGGCTCGGCAGCCAGGCAAAAGCGGGCTTCGGCCGAGAACTTCGCCATCAGCAGTGACGCCGCAATGCCCTTGCCCGACACGTCGCCCACCACGACCGCCACCCGGCCGCCCGGAAGCGGTACGTAGTCGTAGTAGTCGCCGCCGATCTGCCGCGCCGCCTGGTAGAAGTTGAAGAACTGGTAGCCTGGAATAGCCGGCGAGTGGGCCGGCAGGAAGCCCCGCTGCACCTCGTGCGCCAGGGCCAAATCCCGTCCCAAAACCTGCTCGCGCAAGGCGGTCTCGTGCAACTGGGCGTTTTCCAGCGCGACGGCCGCCTGGCAGGCCACGCTTGCCAGCACGTCGAGGTCCTCGCGGCTGAAGCGGCTCCGCTGGTCGAGCGTGTCGATCTGGATCACCCCCAGCGCCTCGCCGGAACCGCTCACCAGCGGCGCGCACATCATCGAGCGGATGTGAAAGTCGACGATGCTCTCGGCCAGGTCGAACCGCAAGTCGGTGGCCGCGTCGGCCGAAAGAATCGCCTCCTTGCCGCTGATGACGCTCCCGATAATCGTGCGGCTGATGCGGATCGCCTGCTTGTCGTCCATCTGCCGGCACTTCACCGCCTTGGGCACCAGCCGGCCCGTCTCCCGCTCGCGGAGCACCACGAACCCGCGGTCGGCCTGCACGAAAATCTTGAACAGGCTGTCCAGCAGTTTCGGCAGCACCTCGTCGACCGACAGGGCGGTGCCCAGGTTCTGGCCGATCTCGACCAGTGCCTTCAGCTTCGCCTCGGCGTTCACCTCCAGCCGCAGCCCGGTCGATCCCGTCGACACGTCGACCTTCGACATGATCGTCGAGTTCGACAGCGGCCTCGCATCGTCGAGAAACACACCGGCAAGGGTCCGGCTCGACTCGTCCTCGGTTTCCGGAGACGCGCCGGGGAGGCGGCGATGGAACGCAAATGCCAAGTCGCAGATACTCAACTGATCGCCCTCTTCGAGCCGCTGCCGCCCCTCGACCGCGCGGCCGTTGACGAACGTGCCATTACGGCTGTTGAGGTCCTCGACGAAGAAATCGCCTTCGCGCGTCACGATGCGGGCGTGCTGGCGGCTTACCGCCCCCGACTCGAGCACGATATCGCAGTCCGGATGCCGCCCCAACACGGCCCGCTCGCCCTCGAGGGGAAACAGTTGCCCGGGGTTTGAGCCCTGTAATGCCCGAAGTACCGCCATAACAACACCTTTAGAGTATTTTTATGCCACACTGTAGGAGGGCCCTCTCCCGTTCTCGCTTCCAGTGGCTACCCTCACCTGTGTCCCCACGGCCGTGGTCGCCCCTCCCACGCATTGCGCCCCCTGCCCTTGACTCCCGAAGCGTTTGCCTCTATCCTACACCCGTGCCCACCCTGTACGCCATACGACCGCCGGGTATCCGCGACTTCTGGGGAATAGTGTAACGGCAGCACGACTGACTCTGGATCAGTTAGTCTAGGTTCAAATCCTAGTTCCCCAGCCTTCTTTCGATGAAACGTAAGTGCTTACCCCACAACGACTTACGGCCGGTTTCGGCACTCTTTCGAACCCCTGCCCCCTTCAATTTGCGTCAATCTTGCGTTACAATTGCCTTTGCGTTGCCCGTATTTTCCCGGAAACGGTGCCCGAACACAAGACCGAGAGAATGACGCCAAACGTGAGAGTGACGGGCGTAAAGGTGTGGCGTATGTCCAATTTCGGTGGGTTCATCGCGATGAACACGGGAACCCCCTGGTCGATGAACACGGCCGTGTTCGCACGTATCGCCCCCAGAAGGCAATCGGCCGAGTATCCCGCCAAACGGCCGAGTTGACAAGGGCGACGATTGCCCCGCCATTGGCGTCAAGGTGCCGAAAGATGATGAACGGCCGGAGTTTCACCCCCTGAGCGAAATCGAACGCATCGCCCCACCCGACGACGACCCCCTGTGGTATTCCATCAATTGGAACCGGCCGACATTGCCGAGTTACTTGAACACGTCAAACAATGCGTAAGCGTTCACGGGTCGGAAATCAGCCGCAGGGCGCTAGTGGTTTGTCCAGCTAGCCTTTACTAGTTGGGGTATTCGAGTATATGGCGCGTTTTGTATGCACAAGCGGCGCTCTGCTATTGGTAAACACTAGCTGGACAGACCACTAGCCCCGGTTTGCCTGGCTTGAAACAAGAACCGGACGCTAGCGCGTTGCGGCTAATTTCCTGCCGCGGCCGAGCACCGGGACGATTTCCGACCCGTGAACGCTTACAGTTCAACCCGGTTAAGAACGTCGAGCTGCTTTCCAGCCACTGGCTCGAGAACCGCCTGCCCCTCGAACCGGAATGGCGCGAGTTCGCCGGCCGGGCACGCGAAACGCTCGACCAACTGGCGCAGCTTGGGAGCACCCAACGAACGGGCGTCGAACACTACGGCACCGAAGCCGCGCTCGAGCACGCCTTTATTCAGCCCGCCCTGGAAGCGCTGGGTTGGAAGCCGCTCACGCTCGCCTATCCGAGCTACATCCTGGCGCTCGCCATGGGTGCAGGGAAGACAGTGCTCATCGGCGCAATCATCGCAACAGAGTTCGCCCTGGCGCTCGACTACCCCGATGGCCCATTCGTGCAAAACGCCCTGGTGTTCGCCCCGGGCACGACCATTATCGAGTCACTTCGCGAACTGGCCGAAATCCCCTACGACAGGATTTTGCCCCCGCGGCTGTACAAGGCCTTCGCCGCTTCGGTCAAACTCACGTTCACCCGCGACGGCGAGAAGGACATTCCCGTTGTGCGCGGGTCGTCCTTCAACCTCGTGGTCACGAACACCGAGAAGATTCGCATTCAGAAAGAGAAGATACGCAAGGCCGACATCGGCGGGCTCTTTGGCGTTCGTGAGGACGAAGCGAAGGCCGAGGTTGTACCGCCTGCCGTTGTGGAGCCTGTACGACGAGCTTCGCCGGCTTTACGGCGCCGACGACATCCCGCTGGCGCACGTTGACGAATTGGCTCGGCAAATTGAGGAGCAAACCCGCTTCTATGAGGTCCGGGAGGAAACCGTCGAGCGGGCGCTGGCACTGGTAAAGCCCGACGGCTTCGACTTGACAACCGATCCCGACGGCGCCGAGTGCTACACGGCCGAGATCGTGTACCCGAAGGACCGCGAAGCGCTGCTGTTGCGGTGGGAGGCGATGGCGGACAAGAACCTGGCCGATTTCGGCTTCCACTACAGCCCGTACGATTTCGACTCGAATCCGGAGAAGAGCTTCTTCGAGCAAATGCTGGAGCACGTGAACCTGAAGCCGGACGAAGTCGAGGACATTTTCTTTACCGGCGCCCTGACGAACCCTGCCAAGACCGACTTCTTCGTCGAGTACAAGGACCAGAAGGGCAAGTGGCGGCGGTACACGCCCGACTTCATCATCCGGCGCAAGCCGGGCCGGGGGCGAAAACGGGGGACCGGGCGGGTTTGCATTGTCGAGGTGAAGCGGGAGCGCGACCGCGAGCACCCGGTAGATGGCGAAGGGGGCTGCAAGGCGCTGGCCGTTCGAAAGTGGGAAGACCTGAACCCCGACCGGCTGCGTTACGAGATGATCTTTACCGATACCGACACCGTTTCCGCCGACGCCATGCAAGAGGCCCGGCGGCTTGTCGAGGAGCCCGAGGCGTGAGCAAGAAGAAGACCGCAAAGGCGACCGGGCAGTCGAAGCCCAAACCCCGCACGACGCGCAAGAAGGCGAAGCCTCCCGCCCCGCCCCAGGAAACGGCCCCGGCCGCCCTCCCGCCGGAGCCGGCGGAAGTGGGCATCTCCCCGGCGAAGGGCCGGCCCATGCTCACCTGGGTGGGCAAGCGGCCGCTGTCGCACGTGACCGCGTTTCCCGCGCAACTCGTCGAACGCCACGACGCATTGCGCATCGTCGGCATCGACCCGGAAACGATCGAAACGCAGGATGACAAGAGACTGCTGTTCGACGATTTGCGCAGCCAGTGCAACGAGGCGTGCTGGAAGGACGCGCCGTTCATCAACGGCGTCTGGAAGCCCGAAATCCGCGGCGTTCTGCTCCACGGCGACAATAAGGACGTGCTGGCGTACCTGCTGGCGAACGGGTACCGCGGAAAGGTTAACCTGGTCTATATCGATCCGCCGTTCGACTCGGGGGCGGATTACGTCCGCCAAGTCCGGTTACGTGGTGCGCGTGGCAACGCGAAGATAGCCGGTGAACTGTACACCCTGGGTGAACAGGTGCAGTACGCAGATATTTGGGCCAATGACAATTACTTGCAGTTCATGTACGAGCGGCTTCTCCTGCTGAAAGAGTTGCTTGCTGATTCCGGGTCGGTCTTCGTTCATTGTGGCTGGCACCGGAATCACCTGCTCCGCTGCCTCTTGGACGAGATCTTTGGCGCCGACAACTTCCGCTCGCAGATTGTCCGCGAGAAGTGCAATCCGAAGAACTACACGAGTGCCGGTTTCGGCAATGTCCACGACCTGATTCTCATGTATTCCAGGGCCGATCAGCCGCACTGGAACCGGCCTTTTGAGAGGCGTGACGACGACGATCTGGTGGATGACTTTCCAAAGTGCCACGCAGACGGGCGGCGATACAAGACAGCACCTTTACATGCTCCGGGCATTCGAGCCGGTGAGACTGGAAAGCCATGGCGCGGGATCAGCCCGCCGCCGGGAAATCATTGGCGATATGTCCACGCTACTCTGGATAAGTTGCAGACGGACGGCTTGATCGAATGGTCCGAGACGGGCAATCCGCGGAAGATCATTTATGCGGATGAATCCCGGGGACTCCCCGTGCAAGA
>PWXP01000141.1 GCA_003561895.1 Planctomycetaceae bacterium
GCGCCCGACCGCCGCGGCGGCATCGCAGCCGAACAGCCCGGCGGCGGCCTGGTTGAGGCTGATGATTCGTTGCCGGTCGTCGGTGGCCACCACGCCCTCGACCATGCTCGAAAGAATGGCCTCCCGCTCGTTGCGTTGCCGGAGGGCGTCGCCGATGCGGGCGTCGAGTTGAGCGGCCAGTTCGTTCATGGTCTCGGCCACCTCAGCCGCTTCCCAGGAGGTGGGGATGGGGAGCTTGTACCGCAGGTCGCCCCGGGCGAAGTGTTCGGCGCCGCGGCGGATTTCCTCGACCGGCCGGGCCACCCAGCGCGCTACCCAAAGGCTCCCCCCGGCGGCCAGCAGCGCCACCACCAACACGCCCGCGAGGAGCCGGCTGTGAATGGCCCAAAGCGTCCGCCCGACATCGACCGAAGCCACCGACGTTCGCACGATGCCTACGGTGCGGCCTTCGTCCGGGATCGGCACGGCCACATACACCATCTCCTGCAACAGCGTGCTGCTGTAGCGGCTGGCTGTGCCGAAGCCCTCGGACAGGGCTCGGCGGACCTCCTCCCGCCCGGCGTGATTGTCCATCGCTTCGTGGGCTTCCAGCGAATCGGCCACCACCTTGCCGTCGGGCAGAATGACGGTGATGCGGGTGTCGACTTTCTCTCCCAATTCCCTGCAGATGGCGTCGAGCTGCGCGTAGTCGCCCGCCGCCAACCGGCTGCGGACCGTTTCCTCGGTGGCGCGGGCGACGTCGTGCAGCGCCGCGACCGTCCTTTGCCGGTAGAACTGCTGCATCGCCGAGACGGCATAGAAACCCACCACGGCCAGTGAAACCACCGTGATGGCCAGGTAGGTGAAATAGAGACGCCAGAGCAGCCGCCACGAGCGCATGATACTATGGCCTTCTGAAAAAGTCGATCTGCCCGTCCAAACGAAAAACTATTCCTTGAAACGGTATCCCACGCCGCGGACGGTTTCAAGGTACGCCCCGGCCTTGCCCAACTTCCTGCGCAGCCCGGCGATCTGCACGTCGATCGACCGGTCGGTGACCACGTCCTCGCCACCGTGGATGGCCTCGGCAATCTGGTAGCGGGTGAACACCCAGCCGGGGCGTCCGGCCAGGAAATGCAACACGCGAAACTCCGTCGGGGAAAGTGATACCGGCTTGCCGGCCCTGAGTACCTCGTGGCGCCCGGGATGGATCGAAAGATCGCGAATCTGGATCGGTTTCTCGGCCGGCGGCGGCTCGCCGGGCGCCGTCCGGCGCAGCACGGCGCGGATACGGGCCAGGAGCACCCGCGGGCTGAACGGCTTGGGCACATAGTCGTCGGCGCCCAATTCCAGCCCGCTGACGACGTCAGCTTCCTCGCCCTTGGCCGTCAGCATGACGATGGACACGTGGCGGGTCGCCGGGTCGCCCTTGATGCTGCGACAGACGTCCAGACCGCTCATGCCGGGCAGCATCAAGTCGAGAATGACCAAGTCGGGAACCGACGAGTGCACCGCCTTGAGCGCATCTTCACCCGATGCCACGCAGCGGACCGCGTATCCCTCCTTGACCAGATTGTAGCGGACCAACTCTTGGATGTCCTTCTCGTCTTCGACTACGAGAATATCCTGACGAGCCATGATGTCTTTCCCGCGGGAGTCTACTTAGGCCGACTTCCCTCGAAGAATCCGGGCCGACGGCTTCCCTATGACTATAGCACGCCCCACGAACGAGGACCACCGCCGGGTCCTGGCACGACACCCAGGTCGCCGGAGTCAGCCGGTCACAAAGCCTTGGCTCAACAGCAGGGCATACGCGGACTGTGCAGCGAGGCATGCGCTGCGCATGCATCGTGCATGAAAAGGAAGCCGGCCGCCGAGTGGGGGAGCCCGTCCAGACTGGCCGGCTCCTTGAAGTGGCCGATCTTGATCGTTCGCAGGTAGGGTAGGTCCGTCATTTCCACCTCAAGCGAACAGGCATCCGGCCGCATGGGGCATGCGTTCAGATGATAGACCACGCCGGTTGTCGCACAGGAGGCTCCTTCTGCGAAGCTCCATGCCCCCTGGGAATGTGCGTTCGCGAAGATTTCACCAACTCCTAACACTCGCCTAACAAATGGTTGCTAGCTTGGACGTCGTCAGCCTTGCCCCCGAAATGATGACTCCGCCCATGGGAATTACGAGTGAACGACTTCAAGCGCGACCCGACGGTTCGCTGCTTTGGACGAGTGCGTCGCGGCCGAGTGTGTTGGTGGTTGAGGACGAGGCGGACATCCGTGAACTCATTACCTACAACCTGCTAAAAGAGGGGTGTCAGGCCGTCGGCATGGCGTCGGGCGAGGAGGCGCTGGAGGCGATTCGGCGGCAGGTCCCCGCACTGGTGGTGCTGGACCTCATGCTGCCCGGCATCGACGGGCTCAGCGTCTGCCGACTCGTCCGGAGCAACGCGAAAACGCAGGCCGTGCCCATTCTCGTAGTTTCGGCCAAGGGTGAGGAAGCCGACGTGGTCGCCGGGCTGAACCTCGGGGCCGACGATTACCTGACCAAGCCGTTCAGCCCCAAGGTTCTCATTGCCCGGGTTCGCGCCGTGCTGCGAAGGTACTCAGAGGCGAAGACAATGCGAGAAGAAGACGCGGGTTCCGAACCATCGTTTCAAGTGAACGATTTGGTCATCCACCCCGGCCGACACCAGGTTGTCCGCGGCGCCCAGACCATCGACTTCACGGTGACCGAGTTCCGCGTGTTGGCGTTCCTTGCGGAGAAGCCGGGCAGGGTGTTCACCCGCCAGCAGATTCTCGACGGGGTTCATGGTGACAACTACGCCATAACCGACCGGGCCATCGACGTGCAGATCGTCGGCATCCGGAAGAAGTTGGGCGATGCAGGAGGCTATATCGAGACAGTCCGCGGGGTGGGGTACCGGTTCCGCGAGATATACGCTGAGGACCCCAATTTGTAGGGGCGCCACGAGCTTTTTGTGCCATTGGGAATGCTAGGGAATCTGGGAATCATATCAACCACTCGTTTCTAACACAACGCTAACAATTCCTGCGAACTCGCTTAACATTCGAGGGCTACCATGGTCTTAGAGGCTGACGAATGTACGGTAATCGTTCGCAGGCACATCGAACCAGACGACCGCGCAACGCGGAGAAAGGAGGCCGGCCCAAAGCAGAGCGTACTTTGCGTTGAATCAGATTACCTTCTTGATGAGTCAATGAAACCCGCGGGCCGCGTGTGTCCGCACACTGTAGTAGCACTGTAGTAGCAACAAAGGAGTATTTAATGAAGAGTCTCTGCAAACTCTCATTTTGTGTGGTCGTGGTTGCCGCCATGACCGGTATGGCCCTGGCGCAGGTGAAGGTCGATCCGAAACTGGAAACGTACAAGCCGGTGCCGGGCATTTCGGGGAACCTCAACTCGGTCGGTTCCGATACGCTGAACAACCTGATGCTCATGTGGGGCGAGGCGTTCCGGGAAATCTACCCGAACGTCAACATTCAGGTTCAAGGTGCCGGATCGTTCACCGCCCCGGCCGCGCTGATCGACGCCACGGCGCAAATCGGCCCGATGAGCCGGGAGATGACCGGCGCCGAGATGGACCGGTTCGAAGCCCGGTACGGCTACAAGCCCACCGCGGTGCGCGTGGGCATCGACGCGCTGGCCGTGTTCGTCCACCGCGACAACCCGATCCAGGGCCTGAACCTCCAGCAGATCGACGCGATCTTTTCGAACACCTACCGCCTTGGCGGCCGCCCGATCCGCACCTGGGGCCAGGTGGGCCTGACCGGCGACTGGGCCGACCGACCCATCTCGCTTTACGGCCGCAACGCCGTCAGCGGCACCTACGGCGTGTTCAAGAACACCGCCCTGGGCGGCGGCGACTTCGACGGCGACCGCTACCAGGAACAGCCCGGCTCCTCCACCGTGGTGCAGTCGATCACGGCCGACCGCTACGGCATCGGCTACTCGGGCATCGGCTACGCCACTTCCGGCGTGCGCACGATTGCCGTGGGAGCAGGCGCCAGCAAGGAGCTTCATGAGCCGACGCCGGAGAACGCCCTGGCCGGCAAGTATCCGCTCGCCCGCTTTCTGCTGGTGTACGTCAACAAAAACCCGCGCGAGCCGATGGACCGACTGACCTACGAGTTCGTCCGCTTCATCAACTCGCGGCAGGGCCAGGAGATTATCGTCCGCGACGGCTTCTTCCCGTTGCCGTCGCAGGTGACGGCCGAAACGATGAAGCAGCTTCAGTAAGCGTGGCCGCTCAAGGCAAATGCCCGCCGGGAGATGCGCCTCGGGACGCGACCCAATTCGGGCGCTCTCCCGGCGGGCGGCACCGTACGGAAGGATTTCTGCGATGGAACAGAAACAGCAACAGCCGATTCCGGAACGGTTCGTCGTGAAGCCAGTCACCTTGTGGTTCGACCGGTTCATGAACCATTTCATCAAGGTGGGCGGCCTGTCGGTCATCATCGCGGTTTCGCTGATTTTCGTCTTTATCCTTCTGCAAATCCTTCCCCTGTTCCGCGGCGCCACGGTCGAGTGGCAGCAGCAGGAGGTTGTGGTGCCCCCCGGCCAGTATGTCGTGATGGGCACCGACGAGTGGTCGGAACTGCCGTTCTTCGTCAACGGCCAGGGCGAAATGCTTTTTGTCGACACGTTCGATCCGGGCGGCCCGCACAACCGGGGGCATTTCACGCAGAAGCCTGCGCTGGCCAACGAAGCGACCGTTTCCGTGGTTGCTTTCAATGAAATACAGTCGCAGTTGCTGTATGGAACCGCCGATGGCCGAGTTGCGATTATCGACGTGAAATATCAGGCTACCTTTCCCGAGCGCGGCGGGCGGGAGGTGACGGTCGAGTTGCAGGAAACGCCGCTGTTGGCCATCGGCCGCGAAGGCGCGCCGATCCGCAAGCTGGCGTACGGCGATTCCGGCGTGCAGAAGATCGCCGCCGCCACGCAGGAGGTCGACGGCAAGTTCGAACTGCACGCGGTATCGCTCGCCCAGCAGCGCACGCTGCTGGGCGCCGGCGAGCTTTCCGTCGAGCGTTCCTACGACCTGACGCAGTACCTGGAGGGCGAGCCTGAGCACTTGGCCGTGCCCTGCGACGCTGACGCCGTCTTGGTCGGCATGACCGACGGCAGGGTGGTGTACCTGCACTTCGACGGCTACGAGTTCACCCGGCGGCGGGTGTTCGTGCCGTTCGAGGACCGCGAGGACCGGCGAATCGCCACGATGGACTTCCTGCTGGGCGACGTATCGCTGGTGCTCACCTCGCACTGCGGCGCGAACCGGGTGTACAGCATCTATCGCGATCCGGAAGCGGATATGCGCATTTGGGGTCACACGAAGACCTTCCCCGATTTGGACCGGGGCGCTGCCTTCTACTCGGCCTCGATGCGGAACAAGGGATTCCTCATCGGCGACGGCCGCATCGCCTCGCTGCGGTACGGCACCACCGAAACCATCCGGTGGGAGGACGAGTTGCCATTCCAGGCGACGTTGGCGGCGCTGGGCCCCCGTTACAACCGGCTCCTGTTCCTCGACGACGAATACACGCTGCATTTGTGCGACCTGCACGACCCGCATCCGCAAGCCGGCTGGCGGACCTACTTCGGCAGGATTCAGTACGAGGGGCAGGCGACGGCGGAGTATTCGTGGCAGTCGACCGGCGGGCGCGACGACTTCGAACGCAAGCTGTCGCTGGTGCCACTGATCCTCGGGACGCTGAAGGGCACGCTGTACGCCATGATCTTCGCCCTGCCCATTGCGCTGCTCGCGGCGATTTACACCTCGCAGTTCCTCAATCCGGCCGTCAAGCGATATGTGAAGCCTACCATGGAAATCATGGCGTCGCTGCCCTCGGTCGTGCTCGGGTTCCTCGCCGCGCTGTGGCTTGCGCCCATCCTCAGCAACGCCGTGCCGTCGGTGTTGTGTGCCATGTCGGGCATGATCGTGGGGGCGTTCGCCGTCGGCTACCTGTGGGGGCAATTGCCACAACGCATTCGCATGCTACTCAGACCCGGGTACGAGTTCATCGCATTCGTACCGTTCATGATTGGGATTGCGTACGCGGGCTGGCATCTGGGCGCGTTGGCCGAGCAGTACCTGTTCGTGGTGGAAGACCCGGAAACCGGGCTGGTCATTGCCGACTTCCGGCTGTGGTTCCCGCGGGTGACGGGGCTTGGCTTCGAGCAGCGCAATGCCTTCGTCGTGGGGATTGTGATGGGCTTTGCGGTCATCCCCATCATCTTCACCATTACTGAGGACGCGCTGTCGAACGTGCCGGAGTCGTTCCGTTCCGGCTCGCTGGCGCTGGGCGCCAGCCGGTGGCAAACAGCCGTCCGCGTGGTGTTGCCCACCGCGTCGGCCGGCACGTTCTCCGCCGTGATGATCGGGCTGGGCCGCGCGGTGGGTGAAA
>PWXP01000651.1 GCA_003561895.1 Planctomycetaceae bacterium
CATAGGTGGAAAGGGAATGACCGCTCACCAATACTGCTGCGGGAAACGTCGGTGGGGGGCGGGTTGACGGCGGCGGTGGCGGGCTGCCACAATTGGGGGTGAACAATGCCGTTGTGCATTTGCCCCCGCCGCCCGCACCCGGGCCGGCGCGCAACGAGCCGGGCGCGGAGAACGGCGCTACCCGGCAACGAGATTGGCCCATGACGAGCCGCAAGGACGCTCGGACGACTCTCTTCCGCAAAATCGAAAGCGGACGTGGTAGATGCCACCTTTGCAGCCGAGGTTTGCCATTTCGTGCTCCGTGTGAAACTGGACATAGCGTGTCCGAGACTGGCCCCGCACGCCCGGTCTCGATTTGCCACACGGTGCGAAACGATTGCCAGATGGGTCACTTATGAGTCACCAGCGCCCCATTATACCGGTGACTCCGGAGGCAAGATAGTAGCGTAAGTCCTTATGAAGTAAGGAGTGCGGGAAACAGGACTTGAACCTGCACAGGGTTTCCCCTACTAGGCCCTCAACCTAGCGCGTCTGCCAATTCCGCCATTCCCGCAACGGATACCTTCAATGGATTGCAACCGTTCCCAGGGGGGACTATCCCCTTCGCATTCAACCGCGAAAAATGCCGCTGCCGCGCCGCGTGAACAGTTACAATGGATTCTACCGTGGGACGGAGGGCCGTCAAGCGGGGGTCCGCTTGATAACGAGCAGGGTGCGGTCGTTGACCGCGGGGGAACCGGACGGCGACTCCAACCGGCGTCGGATCAGGCGCACAAGCTGGTCGGCTGACAGATGGAGCTTGGGGTGGAGGAGTTCGGCAATGCCGCCGATGCCCGGGGCATTGCCCGACATGTCGGTGGCCTCTAGCAGTCCGCCAGTGGCAAGCAGCAGGACTTCGCCCGGCGCCAACTCGCAGCCGAAGGGATCGAAGACGGCCTCGGGACTCTCGCCGAGCCGCGGACCCGGTTCTTCGAGGTGCTCGCACCCGGTAGGACGCAGTAGGACGGCTCCGGGGCGGCCCGCCGAGGCACAACTGATCCGACCGGTGGCCGTCTCGACCAGCCCGAGGAACATCGAAGCGTACTGGTCGCCGGCCGAGCCGGTCCAGAGGGTCAGGTTGAGGCGGGCGAGTGTTTCCTGGGCTTCGCGGTGGTAGGGCGCGTGGGCGCGAAGGGCCGCCTTCAGGGCAGTGGCGGCGAAAGCGGCTTCCAGGCCGCGGTCCAAGGCGTCGCCGACGGCCACCGCCAACAGCCCGCCGGGCAGGCCGAACCAGTCGAAGAAGTTGCCGCCGACCGATTCGGCCTGGCCGGTCCAGCCGGCCACCTCCCAGCCGTCCAACAAGGGGGGTATGGTTGGCAACTGCCCCCGCTGAATGCGCTCGACGGCGGCAAGCTGGCGCTTCAGCCGGGCGCCGTCGAACCCTTCGCGCCAGAGCATCTCCCGATCCAGGTCGGCCGCGATGCGACCGGCCACCACTTCGAGGAGGTTTGTTTCTCGGTCGGAGAACCCGCGGGGCTGGTCGGAAAAGAACCAAAGCGTCCCGAGGATCGTCGTGGACGAACTGACCGGCACGCACACGGCGGCGGCAAACTCCTCCGGCGAATTCCAGTGGCGGAGCAAGAATTGGTCGTCGAGCACGACGGCGTGGCCCAGCATGGCTTCGAGGTCGGCGACCGCGCCGTTGAGCCGGCGCGGCGGGTCGGTCAGGCGATCCGGCGGAAGGCCCCAACAGGAGCGAAGTTTCAATTGAGTGGTTGCTTCGTCGAGCATATAAAGGGCCGCCGCCTGGCAGCCGACCGCCTCGGCGCCCGCTTGCAACACCGCCTCGAGGCGCTCGGCCAAGTGCCCCTGTTCTTCGGTGTGGGGCACCACGGGCACGCCCGCCGCAAGCTCGGCCTCGCGCTGCCACAGCGCCCGGCGTGTGCGGAGCAATTGGTCCAGCATGTCGGAAAGCGAGGAGGCCAACGCCTCGGCCGCGTCGCGGTCGATCGCCGGCCGGATGCCGTCGGAGGTAGCGTCGGCCGCAAGCCGGAGCCGTCTGAGAGAGACTCCGACGCCCGGGGGTTCCGGGGCAGACAGGTCCGGCTTGCAGGCGTGCGACGCTCCCCCAGGGCAATACTGTAGCTGCCAGCCCGTGGCTTGACGGAACGCCCGCTCGACGGCCCTCAGGCTGTCGGCGGCGTCCAACCCGGCCCGAGCGTCGTCGGGCTGGGCAGAAAGGTCGGGGAACACTCGAAGTTGATGCGTGTTGGGCTCGGCCGTGGTCATGGTTTAAGAATTGGGAAACTGGCGGGGGCGTCGTTCCTGGACTCCCTCCTTGGCCGTCATGCGTACGGCAGCGGCCGGCTGTGGAAAAACAACCGTTTCCACCGGCAAAACAGGACTTCCCAGCCTTAAACCGCCGCCTGCCGCATGTTACGCATCCTCCGTGAGCGTTAGCGTTTAACATCGGCGGGGCGACCCGGCGGCGTGAGGTGTGCTCTCGGAGGTGGGAACATGCGGGCCAAACCGGCCGCGCAAGCAGGGGGGGATTTTCGGCCGGTGGGCCCGCTCACCCAGATTATTCTTGACGTAAGTGTTTACGGGGCGGCGGGGGCAGTTTTCCCGGGTACATGCGAAGGGGACAGTCCCATTTTCGCGGCCGCGACGGTGGCTCACTGCGCCAAACGCTCTTGGGGCCGCGAAAATTGGGACAGTCCCCCTGTGAACGGTTACGGGACAAGCAAGCCAAGATCCCGGCCCGCATTATCCACGAGCCCGTAGCGGAATTCGTAAGAATTCCTTTGTACACAACAGATGTTTCATCCGCGGGCTGTCGACCCGCCGGATCAGGCCGGGCCGCCCGACGCGCGGCTCACCAGCGCCGGCGCGGCGCAGGCGGCGGCCGGGAAACAGCGGCGGGAAACGGCGTTGGAAAACGTTCTGATCGTGTCATGGTTGGGCGACGTAGGCGTCGTAGTACTCGGTGGCGAGAGCCCGGTAGCGTGCCTCCTCGGCCTCGGTGAACTCGCCGGGAGTGTCCGGGGCGTCGATCGGCTGGACGATGAACCGGAAGGAAAGGTCGCGCGACTCGCCGGCATCCAACTGGTCCTTATGGAAGAAGCCGAACCGGCCGTAAGCCCGCCAGGAAAGCTCCTCGGTCGGGTTGGTCGGCGCATTGAGTTGGGTAACCAGGTACCAGTTGTCGCCCTTGGGGTAGACGAACAGGACCCATTTCAGGTCGTCGCTGATGAGCCGTCCGCCGCGGTCCTCCAGCCCGGTCGGCTCCCACAGGTACGCGGTCTCGTTGGCACGGTCGTTCACCGTATGATGGGCGCGGTAGTGCACGCCGGCGTGCTGGAGGTCGCCGTCGAGCCTCAGGTCGCGTTTGGCGGTCAGCGTCGTGTCGAAGTCGACGGTGGTGCGATGATCGGGCCGGGCGATGGAGAGGCGGCGATTCTCGACGATCAGCAGGTTCTCGTCCTCGCCGGCGTGCCGCGAACGCCAGTGCATGGTGGTGTCGAGCGTAGCGGCTTGGGCGCCGACCTCGGCCTCGTAGTCGGCCAGTTCGATGCCGCCGCCCTGCCGCATGTGCCACAGGTCGTCGGTGCCCAGATCGGTGCGGATGCGGTTCCAGCCGATGAAGATGCCGCGGTGATGGGAGAACCGGCCGAGCGCGTCGCCGTCGGCGTCCAGGCCGGACATGGTCAACTGGTTGCCCTGCTCGTCGTAGACGTGCAGGTAGGTTTTCGCCTGCCCTTCGCCATAAATCAGGGCGGCGACGATGTTGGAGTTTTCGAGCACGTCGATGCGGCTGCCGGGCAGTTCGGGGTTCTCGCGATCCTCAACCGTCCAGTCGGCCATCGCCGGTCCGGCCAGCGCGAGTAGGGTCAGGACGGCTACGGCCATCATCAGGGTACGCCAGTAGTTCATGTCGGACTCCTCTTGGGGGTGGGGCGGGGCGCGGCACGCCGTGGGCTACATTGACCAAGACCGCGCTCGCGGTCCAGGCGGCGTTACCGAACCTCCGCCGGGGGGGTGTGGGATACTCAAAACGGCTTTATGCCGCCCCGGCAGCACCGGAATCGCTTGCGACATTTTCCTATTCTACCACGTCCGAAATACCTCGGTCAACGGACCCGAATATTTTCTGGAACGGGGACCGTCCCGACTTGACCACGTCAGCAGTTCCGCATCTGCTTGGCTTTTCCGGCAACCGGGCCATGCCGAGGCTTGACAAGAACAATTCCCGCGTGTTAGAGTATATCCGCCGTTCTGGGACAATCTTCTCGGGGCGTTCCCGAGACCCGCGAACGGCTACGAGTTCTGTAAGTGTTCACGGGGCGGCGGGGCCGTTTTCCCGGGTACATGGGAAGAGGACAGTCCCATTTTCGCGGCTGCGACGGTGGCTCACTGCGCCAAACGCTCTGTGTGCCGCGAAAATCGGGACAGTCCGCCCCCGTGAACGGTTACCGAGTTCTTTTATACGGCAGGCACGGCAACCAAGCCCGAACCACGCGAGCCAGCCCTATGCGACGACCCCTGGAGCGATTCATTGGCCCGCTGTTACGTTTTCTAGCGGTTTTTCCGCTATGGGCGGCCGCGCTGGCCGGCGAGGCCGGATCCGCGGCGGCCTGTGAGCCGCTGGGCGAGTCTCGCCGGCCGAACGTGATCCTGATCATGACCGACGACCAGGGGTACGGCGACGTCTCGATGCACGGCCCGGCCGACGTGCGCACCCCGCATATCGACCGCCTGGCGTCGGAGGGCATGCTGTTTACCCGCGTCCGCGCGAACTGCACCGTCTGCTCGCCCACCCGGGCGGCCATGCTGACCGGACGCTACGCCGACCGGGTCGGCGTGCCGGGCGTCATCCGCACGCATGCCCACAGCTCGTGGGGCTACTTCGACCCTGCGGTACCCACCCTGGCCGACCTGCTTCGCCAGGCAGGCTACCATACGGCCATTGTGGGCAAGTGGCACCTCGGTCTTGAGTCGCCCAATACGCCCAACGAGCGCGGGTTCGACTTTTTCCACGGGTTCCTCGGCGACATGATGGACAGCTACTGGCGCCACCGTCGGCACGGCAACAACTACCTGCGCCGCAACCGCGAGGTGATCGAAGCCGAAGGGCACGCCACCGACGTGTTCACCGACTGGGCGTGCGATTACGTTCGCAGCCGGGCCGGGCAGGAGCAGCCCTTCTTCTTGTTCCTCGCCTACAACGCGCCGCACTTCCCCATCGAGCCGCCCGACGACTGGCTGGAAAAGGTCCGCCGGCGCGCCCCGGCCATGCCCGAGCGGCGAGCCCGAAACGTCGCGTTCGTCGAGCACCTCGACGACGGGGTGGGCCGGTTCATGGCGGCGCTGCGGGAGGCGGGCCTCGACGAGAATACGCTCGTGGTGTTCACCTCCGACAACGGCGGCTCGCTGCCCCACGCGCAGAACAACGACCCGTGGCGCGACGGCAAGCAGAGCCACTACGACGGCGGCCTGCGCGTGCCGTTCGCCCTGCGCTGGCCGGCGGGCGTGGAGGCCGGCTCGCGCACCGATTACGCCGGCCTGACGTTCGACGTGTTCCCCACCTTCCTGGAATTGGCCGGGGCTGAACTGCCCGGGGACCTCGACGCGGTAAGCCTTGCCCCCCTGCTGCGAGGCGAGTCGCTCGATGACAGCCGGCGTGAGCTGTATTTCGTCCGCCGCGAGGGCGGCCCGCGCTACGGCGGAAAGGCCTACCACGCCGTCATCCGCGGCGACTGGAAACTGCTGCAGAACGATCCCTACTCGCCGCTGGAGCTGTACAACCTCAAGGACGACCCGCAGGAGCAGAACAACCTGTTCGGCAGTCATGGGAAGATCGCCCGCGAGTTGCAGGCCGCCATGCGCCGGCACATTCAGCGCGGCGAGGCGGCGCCGTGGCAGCCGCCGGCTCGATGACGCGGGGTGAAGCTTGCGGAACTGGTAGCCGTTCGTCCTGAATAATGCCGGTTAGCAGTGGGCCTGCTGGCCTCGGCGAAGCGTGCATCCCGTGCCAACGCAAGAGTGGCTCGCAACGACGACTTTCCCGGCCAACTGACGGAAGTTCGCGCGCAGATCATCCCGGCGCGCGGTACAATGAAGCCAGCGAATTGGAAGTGACGCTCTCGGCCGACCGGCGGCGGGAGGAGTTGACGTTCGATTTGCAGTCGGACTGAGCGGAAAAGGTGACAGGCGAAGCCCCGCTGCTCAACGGGGCTATGCAGCCGGAAGCGGCTTGCCGGGGGTCAACTGCTCCAGGAAGGTTTGGCAGGGCATGCACCGCATGCCGTCGATTCGCAGCATTTCGTCTCCGCGGTAAAGCAGCAAGAGTTGGGCCTCGGGATATTC
>PWXP01000210.1 GCA_003561895.1 Planctomycetaceae bacterium
GGCAAATCCCGCCGTTACCCGATTTGATTAGAGCGATGACATCGGGTCTGCGACAGATAAACAGCCCAACCTAAACCCCAAGCTGTAGCTCATGGGCTACCAGCACTTTTTGAGAAGTTGCTTTCTTCACGCTCCTTGGGCTCAATAATTTTTTGCTTTTCTTTGAAATCGTTTACATGGCTGTCTATGATAGGCCATTGCACCTCAGGAAAATGCTCATCTATAGCTTCGTATAAATAGTTTGACTCTAAATAAAAAGGAAAAAGCCATTGAATGCGTGCCTTTGCCTCTGTCAGTCTAATTAATTTTGAGCCAACATTCCTGACATAAACTGTGACATGAATGAAGATCATGCTTTCACTATTTTCACCCTCCAAATGCTTGACAAACAAATCCATTTCAAGCTCTGCTGCAACAAAGCTTCGTCTTTCCACCATAAAAATTGCGCCAGCCCAAAAGCCACCGACAATAACAGCCAATGTAGTTATAAGAGTTTGAAATAACTCTAGTAAATCTTTAATATCCTGTATAGACACGTAATTTGATGATCTGGTGGAGTAGGCTTTTGACTATTCTATAACTAAATTCTTACACTCAAAATCAAAGAAGACTGTATCATGGTCAGCCAAACCAACGAACAAGCGCTCGAAAACTGCATTGAAACCGCATTGGTGGAGAGTGCCCGCTACGAAAAGGGCGACCCCGCTGACTTTGATCGGGAGTTTGCCATCGATCGCGACAAGTTCTGGCGCTTCCTCGAAGCTACCCAACCCGAAGAACTGGCCAAGGTGCAGGATCAGCCCAACTGGCAGCGCATCATCCTGGAGCGCTTTAACCGCAGGGTCAAAAAAGACGGCATTCTCTCGGTGCTGAAAAAGGGCATCTCTATCAACGATGCCGACTTTACCCTGCTCTACAGCCTCCCCTACAACGACGCCAACCCCGCCATCCGCGAGAACTTCGATCGCAATATCTTCTCTGTGACCCGGCAGGTTCACTACTCCGAAAGCGACCCCGGCCTTTCCATCGACATGGTGCTGTTCGTCAACGGCATGGCGATCGCCACCATGGAACTCAAGAACCCCTGGACGAACCAAACGGTTTACCACGCCAAGAAGCAGTACTGCCAGGACCGCGACCCCAAAGAAACCCTGCTCAACTTTGGCCGCTGCCTCGTCCACTTCGCCGTAGACCCCGACGAAGTGTGGATGACCACCAAACTCGCCCAGGACAAAACCTACTTCCTACCCTTCAACAAAGGCTTCAACTACGGCAAGGGCAACCCGCCCAATCCCCAGGGCCACAAAACCGCCTACCTGTGGGAAGACATCCTTACCCGCGAGAGCCTGACCACCATCATTGAGCACTTCGTTCTGCTGGAGGGCGATAAAAAAGACCCCCTCAGCAAAAAGACCCTGATCTTCCCCCGTTACCACCAGCGCGACGTGGTACGGCGACTGCTCGGCCATGCCAAAGCTAACGGCCCCGGCCAGAAGTACCTGATTCAGCACTCGGCAGGTTCCGGCAAGTCCAACTCCATCACCTGGACGGCCTACCAGCTCATCGAACTCTATGCCAATGGAGCCGACCGGCCCATCTTCGATTCCGTCGTGGTGGTGACCGATCGCCGCGTCCTCGACAAACAGCTACGGGAGAACATCAAAGACTTCTCCGAAATCAAAAACATTGTGGCCCCGGCATTCAAATCCTCAGACCTGAAGGAAGCGCTGGAGCAGGGCAAGAAAATCATCATCACCACCATCCAGAAGTTTCCCTTCATCGTGGATGGCATTGAGGATATGAGCGGCAAGAACTTTGCCGTCATCATTGACGAAGCCCACTCCTCCCAGAGTGGGCAGGCCGCTGACAAGATGAACATGGCCCTGAGCAACGATGAAGACGAGCCTGAAGACAATCAGGATCGCATCCTCAGGGTGATGGAAGGCCGCAAGATGAGCCGCAACGCCTCTTTCTTTGCCTTCACTGCCACCCCCAAAAACACCACCCTGGAGAAGTTTGGCCAGCCCCCCCCCGAGGGCGGCTTCGAGCCATTCCACCTGTACTCCATGAAGCAGGCGATCGAAGAAGGCTTCATTCTGGATGTGCTGGCCAACTACACCACCTACCGCAGCTACTACGAGATTCAGAAATCTATTGAAGAGAACCCCGAGTTTGAAACCGTCCGCGCCCAGAAGAAGCTCAAAGCCTATGTAGAGGGGCATAAACAGACCATCGGCACCAAAGCCGACATCATGGTTAACCACTTCCTAGAAAATGTGGTGAAGACCAAACAGCTCAAGGGTCAGGCCCGAGGCATGGTGGTCACCCAAAATATTGAAGCCGCCATTCGCTATTTTTTCGCCATACGCGACGCGCTCAAGGCCGCCAACGTCCCCTTCGGAGTGATCGTCGCGTTCTCCGGGAAAAAGAAAATCGACGGCATCGAGTACACCGAAGACTCGCTAAATGGGTTCCCCAGCAAAGATATCGAAGCAAAGCTGAAAACCGATGACTATCGCCTGCTGGTGGTGGCCAACAAATACCTTACCGGCTTTGATGAACCCCTGCTCTTCGCCCAATACATCGATAAAAAGCTTCAAGGGGTGCTGGCGGTTCAGGCCCTCTCCCGGCTCAACCGCGCCCTGAAAAAGCTGGGCAAGCGAGAACCCCTCATCCTCGACTTCCGCAACCGTATAGAAGACATCAAAGCCGCTTTTGACCCCTTCTATACCTCCACATCCCTGACCCAGCCTACTGATGTCAACGTTCTCCACGAACTCAAAGATGCCCTGGACGATATCGGTGTCTACGAGTGGAACGAGATCGAGGCTTTCAACGAACTGTTCTTCGCCAAGGCAGATGCCGACCAACTCAGCCCCCTGATCGACACCGCTGCCGCCCGCTTTACAGAAGACTTGGGGCTGGAGGAAGAAGACAAAATTGACTTCAAAATTAAGGCCAAGCAGTTTGTCAAAATCTACAGTCAAGTCGCTTGCCTGGTGCCCTTCAACATCGTCCGCTGGGAGAAACTGTTCTGGTTCCTCAAGTTTCTCATCCCAAAGCTCCCTGTCCGTAACCCCGACCAGGATCAACTTGACGACCTGCTTAACAGCGTAGACCTCTCTACCTACGGCCTGGAGCGCACCCGCCTCAACCACACAATCGGTCTGGATGATTCCGCCTCTGAGGTTGATCCCCAGAACCCCAACCCACGGGGCTACAAGGACGAGGAACCCCAACGTGACCCGCTAGATGAAATCATTACCAACTTCAACCAGCGATTCTTCGACGGTTGGGACGCTACTCCGGAAGAGCAGCGAGTGAAGCTCATCAATATTGCCCGCCATGTGGTGCAGGACGACAGCTACCAGACCCAGGTGGTGAACAACCCGGATGAGCAGAACCGCCACCTGGCGCTGGAGCAGCTCATCAAGGAGGCCATCAACAAGGAGCGACGGCGGGAGCTAGACCTGTATAAGAACTATGCCACTGACCCGGATTTTCAGCGGGCGCTGAATGCGAGTATTGCGCAGTTGTTGACGCAGATGAGTGCGGATGACATTGAAGATTTACTAGCGTAGTTTGTCTGCTATGTGCTACGGGGAAAATAACTTGTAATCGATGAATTAAGCTCACATCACTTTAGCTCAATACTTAGACATCAATACACAGAGCGGAAAAATAAATTTCTTAAAATCGAAAAGAGGCGATGACATGGAAATAGAAATAGGCTATTGCAACAATATTGACCATGCGAGGATATCATTAGTCGAAAACAAGTTAAATATAAAATTTGCGCCTAATGGCACAGGTAAAAGCACCCTGGCAAAGGCAATACAATATAGTTTAGACAACGATGGAAGTTCTCTAGTGGAGCTAACACCATTTAAACTTAGGGAAACAAATCCTGAAAACATAACTCCACAGGTTATAGGGGTTGACACTATTGAAAGTGTCATGTGCTTCAATGAAAATTATGTTAGCCAAATTGTATTTAAACCTGATGAACTTGTTAACAACAGTTTTGATATATTCATTAGAAATGAAACCTACAAAGAGTTAGAGGGGGCAATAAACAATCTAATTTCTAAGATTAAAAATTTATTTCTAAATAATCCAAAACTAGAAATATTAATATCAAATCTTAAAGATCTTAGTGCAGCTTTTAAGTTGACGAAGACCGGCATATCAAAAACTTCTAGCGGCATTAAATGCTTATCTGGAGGGAATAAAATTCAACACATTCCACCAAATTTAGAAGCGTTCTCATCCTTTATTCAAAGCGAGGTAAACGTTAGCTGGATAGATTGGCAGATTAAAGGATACTCTTTTTTAGATTTGTCAGACAGTTGTCCTTTTTGTACATCCGATACAAGTGAGAAAAAAGAGACAATCAAACAGGTAGGAGAAGAATACAATAAAAGTGTAATAAAAAACCTTGTTGAGTTGATAGATGTCATAGCAAGCCTGGGTGATTATTTTACTAATGACGCAAAAGCAAAATTGACGGCTATCACTACTTTGAAAAATGGTCTTGAGCGTGAACACGAAGCTTTTCTTTTTAGTGTTAAAACACAAATTGACAATTTTGTTGGAAAACTTGAAACACTTAGAACTTTATCTGGATTTGAGTTCAAAGAGGGTGAAGAGGTTTCTGATAAATTACAATCGTATAAGCTTGACCTAGATTTCTTCTCTGAGTTGAATTCAGACAAAACCCAAGAAGCTATAGCGTCTATAAATGCATCGATAGACGAATTGATACAAGAGGCCGGAGTGCTTAAGGGAAAAATAAATCGGCGGCGCAGAGAGGTGCAAAAGGTTATTGCAAGATACCAAAATGAAATCAACGATTTTTTAACTTATGCCGGTTATAAATACAAGGTAAAAATAGCTGGAGAAGATGGGAAGTCTCAATTAAAATTACTTCATATTGACTATAGTGAACATCTGAATGGGGGTAATCAACATCTTAGCTTTGGCGAAAGGAATGCTTTCTCGATTATTCTTTTTATGTATGAATGCTTGTCTAAAAATCCAGACTTAATAATATTAGATGACCCAATATCATCTTTCGATAAAAACAAAAAGTATGCGATTCTTGAGATGCTATTCCGGCGCGACCATAAATTGTGTCTTAAGAGCAAAACAGTTTTAATGTTGACTCATGATATAGAACCTTTAATTGATACTCTTAAATCATTGGGATCAAGTTTTCGTAATCAAACATCAGCAACATTTTTGAAATATTCTTGTGGGACTATTACTGAGGTACTTATCGAAAAGGATGATATTCAGCCATTTCCTCAAATATGCAAATACATATTTACCTCTGACAAGCATGACATTGTAAAACTAATTTATCTAAGGAGATATTATGAAATCATAGATGACAAAGGTGATGTATATCAGGTATTGTCAAATTTATTTCATAAAAGACCTCGTCCTCTTGATTCTAGAGAGGACAGCATTGATGGTGATCAGTATCCAGAAATGGAAGAAGATAAATTTGAAAAAGGTTGCACACAAATAAAGAATGATATAGAAGGATTTGAATATCAATTTAAGTTGAGGCAAATTTCTGATTCAAACATATTAGAAACTTTATACAATGACTGTCAAAACGGTTATGAAAAACTTCAGATATTTAGGCTTTTTGAATTGAGTGTTAACAATTCTGTGATTCAGAAATTTATCAATGAGACATATCATATCGAGAATGAATTCATATGCCAACTTAACCCAGACAAATTTGACGTAATTCCTGAGTATGTGGTCGAAGAATGCAACCGGCATATAACGCAAGGTCAAGCTGAAAATCTATAGCCATAGGGGAAAAGGGCATGCCTACCCTACCCCCCAAAGAACCCCAACAACGCATCCCCCGCCGCCCGCTGCTCCAGGTTCAGGTAGCTGGTCAACGACGCCAAACTAGCATGGCCAGTAATCGCCATAATCTGCCGCAGGGGCACCCCCACTCAACTACCCTCAGCCCCCCTGCCTCAGCTCATAAACCCCAGCATCCTTGCCCGACATCCACACCAGCACCCCATCACCAGGCTGTATTTCTTTGGCATACCGGGTGACCCAACCAGGGCATCTGGGTAAAGCCTCGAATGCCATCCAGAATGCGGTAGTACTTGGGGTTTCCCTGAAAGAGCCAGTACGCCATGGGTGCATCTCCCCCAGAACATCTAGAAAAACATCAGGCTTCTTCTGCCAAAGCCTGCTCAATGGTATGGCAGCCAGTATCTTGCCTAGCAATCAGACTCTGCTGAAAGCGCAGAACCGCTTGAATAACCTGATTCTCGGCCATTGCCAACCCTTGCTCACAGA
>PWXP01000327.1 GCA_003561895.1 Planctomycetaceae bacterium
CACATCTGGCGGAAGAAGATCGGGCTGTATCCCTCCCGGTCAAAGACGATCACGAAGCGGCACAAGTGGGGATCGGCCTGCAGTTGTTCGGCCGTCGGCTGGCGGGGGACCTCCCGCAACAGCCGCGGCACGATGTCGTTACTGAGGGCCTCCAGCAATCCGTGGTCGACCGTCCGGTCGACCGAGAAAACGGCAGGCCCAACGCGTCGTTGACCCAGTAGTCGGTCGTGCCGCGCAGACACAAACGCTGGCGGGCCACGTAGCGGCGAGGCAGCTTCGTCTTCTTGCCGTGGTAGAGGCGCACGTGCCCGTCGACGTAGAGTGTGCCGGCCCATTCCGGTTTCTGGTCCATCCAGCGTTTCGACAGCACACCGGCCCACACTGCCGGCGCGTCGTCGCGGCCGAGTTCGGCGATCTTCTTCCGCAAGCAGCGGACTTCGGGAACCCGGTCCAGGCCCATCAGCTTCCCCAGTTCCCCCGGCGACTCGTTCTGGGGGGCAAGTTCACGCCGAACCCCGGAAATTCAAGCGAATATCGCCCAAGCTGCTATCGGCGCCGAAGGCCAGAGTTTAGGAGGCCTGAATCTGCACCTAAAACCGGAGGCGCTTTTTTTGCGTTTCGGTATAGCGTTGGTTGCACGGCCGGTGTACAATTTGCTGGCGTATCCGGCGAAATGTGGGGAGGACCTGAGTTAGCCTGCGCAGATTGGTTAATGCCGGTCGTCTTCCGGGCCCGGTTTACCCGTACGGCAAACTAGCCACAGTGCAAACCGGCCACAGCGAGGACCGCGGCGATCACGCCGGCGAATCCCAGCACTAGCCACCAGGTGGGCCAGCCGGCCAGCGGGCTGCCCGAGTCGATAATGTAGTTACCGCATGCTGGGCATCGGACGGCGTCTTCGTACACCTCCTCCCCGCATTGGGGGCATGCAACCGTGTCGGTTTCGTCGCCCTCGACTGGCTCGTCGGGATACTCGTCGTCCCGGAGTTCGTCGTCGGGCGAATCGAAGTTCAAGTAATCGCTCATGCTATGGCTCCTATCGGAGACCATTATAATCGTCAAGGAGGACGGTCGTGAACACGCTGAAGCCGCTGTTCATCTTTGCCGCACTGGGCCTCACCGCTTGGTTCGTCTACTCGACCATCTCGCGTCCGCCCGATTCGGACAGCAAGCCGCCACATCTCGAGGGTTTGACCGTCCCTTCGGCCGATGCGCCGTTGGTTCAAATGCCGGGCAGTGCGAGCACGGCCCCCCCTTTTGGTGCGCCGGGTTCATCCTCGACGCGACCGCCCGATGCCTGGGCCGGCTCTTCAGCCGCAACCTCGCAGCTCGCTCGGGGGGAACCCGGCTACGCCGAATCGCATTCGGTGTATGCGGGCGAGTCGATTTATCCGTCCTCCATCGCGGTTTCGCCGCCGACAGCGCCGGACCCCAGGGACGCCACCGCCAGAATTGGCTCTTCCGAGAACGGGTCTTATGCCCCGCCGTATGCGGCTTCGGGGGCTGGTCGGACTGGTCCGTCGGGGAGTGGCACGTCAGCCACGGGAGCCGAAGAATGTGAGTCGGGATGCCCCGTCTCGCCCCCCCCATTCCGCGGCGGGCCCGACCCCGCCGACACCGACGCTCCGGCGTGGCCTTCGTCCCGCGCAGCGGCTGGACTGGCACACCCCCACGATCCGCCGATCGGCCAGCGTCCCGATGGACCCCCGCGGCACGGGGGGCCGCCTGACGGTGAACGGGGGCCAGCGGCCCAGCGGCAGCCGTCGCAGCACGAAATCGAGGCTTCGTTCCAGCGCGCGATGAACGAAGTGTATCGCAAACTGGACGAAGGCCGCTTGGCCGACGCCCACGTCACCCTCAGCCGATTCTACCGCAAGCCGGGCCTCAGCCCCCAACAAACCCGGCAACTGACCGACCTGCTCGATCAGTTGGCCGGCACGGTCATCTATTCCCGGCACAGCCTGCTGGAGCCGCCCTATGTGGTGCGCCCCGGCGATACGCTCCAGAGCATCGCCGAGCGGTACGACGTGCCGCCGCAACTGATTGCCAACATCAACGGCATTCGCGACCCGCGCGGTCCGCAGCCGGGCGATGAGTTGAAGGTGGTGCCCGGCCCGTTCCATGCGGTGATTGACCTGGACAACTACGAGTTGACCATCATGCTGGGCGAGCTTTACGCGGGCCGCTTCCCCATCAGCATCGGCCGCGACCAGCCGAACCTGGAGGGAACGTACGTCGTGGCCGGCAAAGGCGTCGGCCCCACTTACTACGGGCCCGACGGCACCACCTTCGACGAGCATGACCCGCGCAATCCCCTGGGCAATCTGTGGCTGGGGCTCGGTGATCGGGTTGGGCAAACGTCTCGCATCGGCATCCACGGCACGGACGAATCGCAGAACATAGGCGGCGACGCACCCCGCGGCAACATCGCACTGGACCGGCGCGACATCGAGGACGTGTACGGCATCCTGTCGGTCGGCTCGCGGGTGATCATCCAGCGGTAGAAGATGTCGAATATTCGTCCACCGGCGCGGAGTTGAACTATGTACGAACGAGAAGCCCTGAAAACGCTCATTTTGGAAAAGGCCCTGCGGTTCGGCGAGTTCACGCTCGCCTCCGGCAAGAAGGCCACGTATTACCTCGATGGCAAGCAGGTGACCCTCGATCCGGTCGGCGCCCGGCTGGTCGGCGAGGGAATCCTGGACTCGCTCGCCGCTAAGGGCCTGCCTGCGGCCGTAGGCGGCATGGTCATCGGCGCCGATCCGATCACCGCCGCGGTAGTCACCATTGCCGGTATGCGCGGCCTGCCGATCCGCGGATTCATGGTCCGCAAGGAGGCGAAGGGGCACGGCACCAACCGGTACGTGGAAGGGCCGGTGCAATCGGGCGAAAATGTTGCCATCGTCGAAGATGTGGTCACCACCGGCGGATCGTCGCTGAAGGCGATCGAGCGGGCCGAGGAGTTCGGGCTGAAGGTGACGTGTGTCGTGGCGATCGTCGATCGGATGGAAGGCGGAGCCGAGGCCTTCCGGAAGGCCGGCTACCCGCTCCAGAGCCTGTTCACCATCCGCGACTTCGGCATCGAGCCGCCCGTGGCCGATTGATTTGCCCGACGCCGCCGCGGCCTATACTTCACCGATGGAAACCTCGCTGCACCGCGCCTTGAAGGACCATTACGCGACTGGTACCGGCTCGTGCGAGGTACCGGTTGGGCCGTATCGGGTCGACGCCGTCGCGGGTGGGCGGCTGATCGAAATCCAGCACGGGGCGTTGGCCGCCATTCGCGAGAAGGTGGCGAACCTCCTGGTGGAGCACCGCGTGGTGGTGGTCAAGCCGATCGTCGCCCGGAAAACGCTCGTCAAACGCAACCGCCGGGGCGGTGAGGTGACCGGGCGGCGATTGAGTCCCAGGCGTGGCCGGCCGATCGACCTGTTCGCCGACCTCGTCCACTTCCTCAGCGTCTTTCCGCACCGGCGACTGACGTTGGAAGTGCCGCTGGTCGAGGTCGAGGAGTTCCGCTACCCCGGTCACGGACGGCGGCGGCGTTGGCGGGCGGACGATCACCAGATTGAGGATCAGCGGCTGGTGGCCCTGGGCGAGGTGCTCCGGTTCCGCCGCGCCGGCGACTTGGCGACCCTGATCCCCTGCCCCCTGCCCGATCCGTTCCATACCGGCGACCTGGCCGCGGGGCTGGGCGTCGGCCGCTGGGAAGCCCAACGGATTGCCTACTGCCTGCGGCTTACGGGCGTGTTCCGGCAGGTGGGCAAACGCGGCAACGCCCGGCTTTACCGGTGGCCGGTGCGAATGCGCCCCGCGGCGTAGCAGGTTCCCGCCTACCCCGGCGCGTCGGTGCGGTCCTCCTCCACGTGCCGCCGGCGAATCCCCTCCGCGCGTTTGCGGAGTTCGGCGGCGCGCTGGGTGTCGGGTTCGGGCAGCTTCTCGAGGATGTCGGCCAGCAGTTCGCAGGCGGCGGCCAGGTCGGGGTGGAAGGGCGGAAGAGCCTTTTCGCGGACAGCCAGACAGCGCGCGGCTTCAGGCCGCGCCTTGTCGAATTCGCCCTGGCCGGCGTAGAGGGCGGCCAACCCGAAGCGGAGCCGCGCCGATTCGGGGTGCCCCCTGCCCCGCGTGGCCTCGGTTGCGGCAATCGCCTCTTCCAATAGGGCAACCCCGCGCTTGTAGGTGCGAGGGCTGGTTTCGATGGCGGCGAGCGACCCGAGGGTACGAGCCGCTGCCGGGTGGCTCCGGTCGAAGGAGCTTTCGAAAATCTTCAAGGCCCTTTCGAGCGGGCGCCGCGCCCCCCGGGTGCGGCCGACATGCAGTTCCAACTCTCCCTGGGCACGGAGCGCCTCGGCCAAGGCCGGATGCTCCTCACCGAACGCCTCCTCGAGAATCGCCGTAGCTTGGGCGATTGCCGCTTCCGCTTCCCGCGAATTATTCCGCGCAAGGTGCAGCTCGGCCAGGCCGAGCAGGATGGGCGCGAGGTAAGGGTGATGCTCGCCGTAAGTCCGCCGCGTGATGGTCAAGGCGCGGAAGTAGTAAGGCTCGGCCTTGGTGTAAAGCGACTGGTCGCGGTAGAGCGTGGCCAGGTTGGCCAACAAGGGTGCGGAAAGCGGGTGTTCCGGCCCGACCGAGTCGGCGCTCTGTCGCAGCGCCGCCTCGCCGTGCTTCCTGCCCGCTTCGTAGTTCCCCCGCGCCCAATTCACCAACGCATACTGGCCTCGATGCGCCGCGGCAACCGGGGGGGAGACCGGCGAGCCGGCGTCGGCCAGCAGGACTTGGGCCGCTTCGAGCTGGGCGTGCGATGCCTTGAGGGCGCCTTGTACATAGAGCAACATGCCCAGGTTTCCCACGGCCGTCGCCTTCCCGAGGGGCGTGTTCGGAGTTTCCCGCGACCAGTCGACCAGTTCGCGGGCAGCCGAATACCGCGCCCGCAACAGGTACACAACTGCCTGGTTGTTGCGGCTTACGGCAGCCAGGGTTTCCTCCGCCGGCAGTGCGGTCTCCCAGGTGTCGCGCGACTGGCTGAACAGCCGGTCGGCCTCGTCGTACCGGCGCCCCTGGGCGAGGTAGAGCAGGGCTTGGGCGTGCAGGTAGAATCCGCGATCGGCCTCCTCGGCCGACCGTTCCGACATTTCTCCCGCCCGCGCAACCAGCGGCTCGGCCTGCGCTATTTCGCCCGCCTGCACGTGCGCCACGGCGGCCTGGCACAGGACTAGAGGGTTGTCGGCCTTCCGGGCCAGCGCGTTGGCATATTCCGCCACGGCATCGTGAAAACGGCCGGCGAACATGTGGTTTTGGGCGCGTGCCAGGCTGATCTGCTCCGGGCCGACCTGATCGTCGCCTTCGGCCTCGGCCAGCAGCGTTTCGGCCTCGCCGAACCGTCCTTCGGCAATTGCCCGCAACGCGCGATGATACGCCCCCGCCCTCTCGGGGATGAACCGGGCAAGCGCCTTGGCCCGCTCGGGGACGACCGGTGGCAGGTAGACGGCGGTGTGGCCATCGAGCATGGCCAATTCGGCTGCGGCGATAGCGCGCCCGAGGGGCACGATCAGGTCTTGAAGTTCGCGCTGCCTGACGCGCACCGGGGCCAAGGGCGTCAACCACCAGCTCGTGGTCAACAGGAAGACGGCGACGCCCCCCCAAAATCGGTAAGTGGTTTCGCCAATTCCGGGCAGGCGAATGGTTCGGCGGCGCTGCTGTCGGGCTCGCAATTGCTTGCCGAAATCGGCATGGCTCCCGCGGCGCAGGCTAAGGAGTCGTTGATCGGGCCTTTCGGGTTGCCGGGTGGCCGCCGCGTAGACCCCCACCGAAAGCCCTGCGAACCCCATCGCCAACAGACGCTGCACGGCCGCAGGCTGCTCCGGCGCCAACACAAACCAACAGAGTCCCAGGTAGAGCCCCAATCCAATTCCAGCCCCCACTGTGAGCGGTGACAAGCCTCGACGCTTGGGTGGCGATTGTCCCCGACGGAACGCAGCCACCTTATCGTTTTCCGGTTGAACGGTACGCTTTGCCATTGCAGTACTTAGCGGAGGGCCGGCAGGCCGGAAATGGGTAGGGTCAAACAGGCCGCTTCTTTGGCGGATCGTAACCGTTCACGGGGGGGACTGTCCCGGTTTTCGCGGCACACAGAGCGTTTGGCGCAGTGAGCCACCGTCGCAGCCGCGAAAATGGGACTGTCCCCTTCGCATGTACCGCCGCCCCGTGAACACTTACCTCCATTCTAATACCTCCGAGTGGTCTTTGCCAGGGCTGCGCCGAGAGGATATGCCGAGAGGATAACTGGAAAACGGAAGAGCCTTTATTATAATTATACTATACTA
>PWXP01000147.1 GCA_003561895.1 Planctomycetaceae bacterium
CCTCGTTGCTGGAGACGCTGTTGGAATCGGGCCAACTGTACGCGGACGGCCACGCCAATGCGGTCTTTGTGTTGGTGGCCGGAAAGGCCCAGCGACCGGTCGGGGCCGAACTGCGTGGGACAGGACCGCGAGCTTGGCGAGGGATGGCGTCCGGGAGCAACAAGGACCTGGGATACTTCTGGATCGGCGTCCGGGCCTCCCGGGAAATCGTGCTCTGCGAATCCGCCATCGATGCGATCAGTTGTTTCCAGATCCACCCGCATCGGATCTGCATCTCGACTTCAGGCGTGCGGGCCAATCCTCCCTGGCTCAGCGTTCTGATCGCCCACCGCTACACCATCCTCTGTGGCTTCGACGCCGACCACCCCGGCGACGACGCCGCCCAAATGATCGCCCTCCACTCCACCGTCCGCCGCCTACGGCCCCTCGCCCACGCCTGGAATGATGTCCTCACCTCTTGCCGCTAGCACCTCGCGCCGCAGCACAGATCGGCACACCCTACTCCACTCCGCACTGCCCGTCACATCCGAAGATACCATCCATTAGCGCGACCGACTCCACATCGATTATCCTGCCTGCTCTCGCTTGCAGCGGCCGATGAATCGGCAACCCACCAGGTAACGTTTCCGCCCCTGGTGCTCGACGCCGGCCACCCGCACCACGCGGCAAACCAGCCGGGTCACCTGCGGGCGCGACCCCACCTCCAAGGCAAGCTCGGTGAAGTCGGGCACTCGGTCGTAGAAGAAGGCAACCCCCACCGAGGAAATGTCTCGGCATTCGACCGGAGAAAAGTCCACAGCATCAGGCATTCGGCGATCTACGATGGGCGCGATGGACTGGCGGTACGGGTAGGGGTGGCGGGGGCTGGCCCGGCGCTCCCGGAACGGCACTGGGAGGCCTGCATGTGTTCGGGCGCTTTGCGGATCGGGGGGCGTGTTGTCCCCGCGGCCCACCATGGAATTCCCGGTGCCGCTTTGCGAGTTCCCGGCGGGGGATGCAACCGGGTCGTCTTTGTCAGACGCGAGGGGCCATTGTGCGCGCTTCCGCCCCACGCAGAGCGCGCCCACCGCATTGTGAGTGACGGCGTTCATTTGCCGCAGCTTTTCCACCGCCTGAAACTGTTCCGCACGGTCGACCCCGACCAGCACGATGGACTGCATCTGGCCATTGTGCAGGAGCTTCAGGGTCCAAACGACGCGAAGCTGCGAGCCGTCTTTCCGCATCAGCAAGCCGGCGTACTCATTCGTGAAGGACTCGTTACGGCAACTGCGCAAAATACCTTCGACCAACTCGGTCTCCTCGGGCGGAACAAGCTTGCTGCAGAACGGCGCGCCGCGGACCTCCTCGAGCGTGTAGCCGGTCAGCCGTTGGGCCGACTCGTTGAGATCCACAATACGCCCGTCCGGATCGAGGGCGATGACAATCGCGTTGACCGTTTCCTGAAGATCGATACGGGCCTGGCGTTCGGCCTCCAATTGTTCCTCAGCCACGAGGCGGGCCGAGAAGGCCACGAGCAAGTGCGCGACCGTTTCGACGAACACCACGTCGTCGTGCCGCCATTTCCGCGGGACGTCGCTATACACGCCGAGCAGCCCTGCCGGCTTTGCGTTCACGTGAAACGGGACCGTGATGCCGCCGACCACCCCTTCGCGCTGGAGAAGCCGATCGATCCTGGGCTCCTGCGTTCCGAAGTTTTCCGCGGCAATCACTTGTCCCATCTGCAGTGCCCACGCTTCCAAAGTCGGCGCCGATAACGGGAACGCACCTGTTGCCATGGCTGGAGGCCGGCCCTGCGCGTCGACGCGAGCCAGCGTGAGGTGGCACTGCTCGCCGGAGACAACCGTTCCCCAAGCGCCGAAGCGGGCACCCACGCCTTGGGCCGCCAGCTTGGCCACGTCTTCCAACAGGACGGCGAACGACGGCTGCGCGTTGATACGCCGGACGATATTCAGCAAAGCCACCTGGCGGTTCAACGCGGCGCCGTCCAGGTCGAGGGCGGAGTTGCCGCTGCGAGGCGAGGGGCACCTGGCTGCCATCTTCGACGTGGGATCTTGTACAAGGTGAGACATAATTTTGATTTCGCGCGGGTCAATCGGTGCCACAAAGCCGGGAGTCCGCCGCCGTTTTCCCCCTCACGATGCCGCGGAGCCTGCGCAGCCGGCTGCGGCCGTCCCGCTTGCCGCGGGGGCCCCCTCCGGCACGTCGCCCTGCGGCGGCACGCGCTCGAGCAGCTTTTCGCGCGGGTCGGTCCAGGGGGCCTCGGCGGAGTCGTCGTCGGCGAACCGGCTGTGAGCGGCCAGGATTTCGTCCAACCCCTGGAAAAAGGCGTCGACTACCGCAGGATCGAAATGGGTCCCGCGTCCCTCCTGGATGATAGCTAGGGCTTCTTCCGGAGGAAACGCCTTTTTGTAAGGCCGCCGACTGCACAGGGCGTCGAAGACGTCGGCCACCGCCGTAATGCGCCCTTCCACGGGAATGGCCTCACCCGCGAGGCCGCGCGGATATCCGCTGCCGTCCCACTTCTCGTGGTGGGTGTAGGCGATGCTCGCGGCCATCTGCAGGACGGGAGACGACGCCTTGGCGATGATCTCCACGCCCGCCAGCGAGTGCGAGATGAACGCCGTGGTCGGGTCCTCGGGCGAGTTCGTACACAGCCGCTCGCCGAAAGGCGAGTGCTTCCGTATGATGTCCATCTCGATCTCATCGAGCCTGCCCGGCTTTTGCAGAATCGCATCAGGAATGCCCACCTTGCCGATGTCGTGCAAGGGCGCGGCCAGCCGGATGCGCTGGGCCGTTTCGGCATCCAGCCCGAGATGCTGCGCGATGATGCCTGCGTAGCTGCCCACCCGCAATACGTGATTGCCCGTGTCCGTGTCGCGGTATTCTCCGACCTTGGCCAGGCATCCGATCACTTCCACGTGGGCGTGGATCAGTTCGGTCGTCCGGACGGCCACCTCCAGCTCGAGTTCCCATGCATACCGTTTGATCCAGTCCTGGTGCGCCTTGACCTTGAGCACGTTGCGAAGGCGGGCCTCCAACTCCGTCGAGTCGACCGGTTTTGTGAGGAACTCCGTGGCCCCCAAACGGAGGGCCTCGAGCTTGGTCTCGCGCTCGGTAGCCGCGGTGAGAATGATCACCGGCAAGTCGACCAACTTCTCGTCGTCGCGAAGCTGCCGGAGAATCTCGAGGCCGCTGATCTCGGGCATCATGATGTCCAGGAGCACCACGTCCGGCTGGCACGAGCGAATGAGTTCCAGGGCGGCGGCCGGATCCGTCGTGGTGAAGAACTGTTCGTAGCCGGCCAGCATCAACATGCGGCGGACAACCCGGATGTTGATCGGCTCGTCGTCGATGATGACGATGCGCGGGTTCGTGGTGACCGAGTCCGACGCGGTCGCCAGGAAGGTCGGCTCCAGGGATGGTTTGCGCGTGCCAAAGATCGTGTGCAGCGTTTCGGTCCCCGTGGGGGGCCAACGGCCGTCGTCGGGAACACTGGTTTCGGAATGCATCGGTTTTCTCCTCGTTCGTGTAAATGCGGCGTCACGACCACGTTTTCGGTTGGAGGCAGTCGGTCAGGCCGGGAAGCGAGTTGGGGGGGTAGGTTGCCCGGGCACATAGCCTGCGAAGCATTTCCAGCGCGGTTGCCGCACCGTCGCCGTCCTTCGTTCGGGCCCGGTCTTCCACTTGTTTGGCGGCGTTCATGAGGTCGGGGAAGCCGGCCATCCCGCTGGACCCCTTGAGGCGATGCGCCAGCCGCGTCAATTGTTCGGAATCCCCCGCCTCGCACGCATCGCGCAGCCCGACGAGCTGGTCCGGCAGGCTGAGGACGAACTCCTCGACGATCTCGCGGAACTCCGGGTCGTCGAGCGGGAGCGTCGAAACGAGGGCGGAGCCGGCGTCGTGCGGCGTGTTGTTGGGGGCGCCGGGCGCCTCGCGGGACGGCAGCCCCAGCGCCCGGGCCAATTCCGTCAGCAGCAGATCCTGCTGGATCGGCTTGGGCAGGTACCCCGAGCAGCCCGCTTCGAGGCACTTGCGTCGATGCTCGCGCATGGCGTGCGCGGTCAGCGCAATGATTGGGATCGTCAGCCCGCGACGGCGCAGTTCTCGGGTGGCGGTATAACCGTCCATGACGGGCATCTGCATGTCCATGAGAATAAGGTCGAAGGTTTGGGAGGCTGCCAGCTCAACTGCCATGCGCCCCTCCTCGGCCAGGGCGACCTCGACGCCCGCCCGGCGGAGCACGAGGTCGATCAGTTTCCGGTTGGAAGGTCCGTCGTCCACCACGAGCATCCGTTTGCCCTGGAGCGTGCGCAGGGCCGAATCCAGGCTGTCGGAAGGCGCCGGGGCCCCGTGGGTCGGGCTGGTCGTTTCCGTCGTCGTGCTGCAGGGTGGTGCGCCGATGGTGGCGGTGAAGGTGCTTCCCTTGCCCGGCTCGCTGCGAACCTCGAGTTCGCCTCCCAGCGCCCTGGCGATCCGCCGGCTGATGGGCAATCCCAGCCCGGTGCCGCCGTAGTGCCGGGTGACCGAGTTGTCCGCCTGAACGAAGGCGTCGAAGATGGCGTCCAGTTTCTCCCGCGGAATGCCGATTCCGGAATCGATCACGTCGAAGGCCAGCTTGGGCTGCCCCCCACCCCCGACCGGCCGGACCACGACCCGCACCGTGCCGGAGGGCGTGAATTTTACGGCGTTCGACAGAAGGTTCATCAGCAACTGTTTCAGGCGCACGGGATCCGTCGCAATGGCCTCCGGAACGCCGTCGCGCAGTTCACAGCGCAGTTGCACGTTCTGCTCCTCGGCCCGGCTCCGCAGCAGCGCGAGAACGTTCTGGACAATCGCCGCCGGCCCGCAAGAGATATGCTCAATCTCCATCCGGCCCGCCTCGATTTTCGACAGGTCGAGGATGTCGTTGATCAGTTCCATCAGGTGGACGCCGCTGTTGCGGATCGTTTCGAGAAAGTCGGTCCGTTCGGCTGCATTGGCGCCGTCGCCTCCCTTTAGGAGTATGTCGGTGAATCCGAGGATGGCGTTCAGCGGGGTGCGGATTTCATGACTCATGTTGGCGAGAAACTGGCTCTTAGCCCGGTTGGCGGCCTCGGTGGCCTGGCAGACCTCCTGCATTGCCGTGCGCTGCTGCTCCTCGCGAATCCGCTGCTCATGCTCGGCAACGGCCTCGGCGACCGCCTTGGCATGTGCGGCCTTCAAGGTATCTTGCCCCGCCGTCAACTGCCGCAGCGCGGCTCGCAGTTGCCGGAGTTCCGCCTCGCGCGCGAGGGCTGCGGCGGCCAGTTCACCGCATCTTCGAAGTACCCTGCCGGAAAAACCGGCCGGGAGCGAAGTCTCGCCGCCGGGCGGGAGCAGGCCGCCGAGCAGGCCCCCGGCCGCGAGACGCACACCGAAAACGGTTCCGGCTTTCCCCCCGGTCACCGGCAGGACCGCGGGACCCTTTCCGGGAAGCCGGGCCTGCAGTTCCGCCACGGCCGCTTGCAAACCCTCGCCGTCCGGGGGCTCCCCTGCACTGTAGGAGGCCGTGATGGTTTTGTCGGCATCCGCCACGAACACAAAAGCAGGCTGCACCGGCGCCAGCAGCGCCGCGATCTGCCGGAGACTTCCCGTACCGTCAGCCGGGACGGCGCCGTCGGCATACAGCACATCGAGGCTCTTGGCAAAGGATTCCATGGCGTCCTAAACCTGCAAAATGGTCTGGTTGGCTTCAAGGTCTCGGTCCAGGTCGCCGGCCAGAACGATGATGTCGTCCTTCGTGAGCGACAGAGCCGCGAAGGTCTCCGGTGAGAACGCGACGACGTTGGTCCCCACCGAGGTGATCCCCTTGAGCGAACAGATGATGTTGGCCGCTTCCACGCAACGCACGACGTCGGCGTGTTCGCGGTGGTATCGACCGCAGCCGTGGTGATGCCGAGCCGCCGCCACAACGGGCGCCGGGAACTTCCAGTCGCAAGCCATGCGTTGGGCCAACGCGGTGTGATCGAAACCGAGGACTTCCCGCTCTGCCCTCGTCAGAGGGGCATCGCTGGGCAACGACTGCATAATATCGCAGAACAAGCGGTGCACGTACTGGTCTTCCAACACGATTCCGACGTCGTGGAGAAGCCCCGCTAGGAACATATCCTCGAAATTGCTCATGCGGCGCCGCATGGCGATCATCCGTGCGCAGATGCCCACAGCCACCAGGTGTTTCCACAGCGCCGCACGCCGGTATGTGCCCACGGTGCATTCGTTCTTGAACAAGTCACTGACGGCTGCGCTCATCGCCAGGTTGCGAATCTGCTTGTTCCCAAGATAG
>PWXP01000305.1 GCA_003561895.1 Planctomycetaceae bacterium
CGCGGTGGCCAACCATGGTCAGCTCAGCCACAACATGACCGGGCACGCCGCCGGGAGGTAGTCGGTAGGTCGTGATCGCGCTCATCGGTTTCCCGGAGATGTGCGAACGCAGAATCCGGAGCGAAACACCGCCGCCACTTGGAGCAGTTCGCCACGAACCGCCGGCACCAACAGCAACGCGGTACCGCCCAGCATGGCGCCGAGCCCGGCGAACATCAGGCGCTCGGGCAGGGCTGCTCCGTCCACGAGCACTCCGAGGCCCCGCACCCCGGCTGCAATGCCAAGGGCTGTCAAGGCAGGGCACCACAAGGCGCCAGCGAGGCCGGTTAACGTCAGGCTGGTTCCGCGAAAGGCATACCGGAGGACGAACGGAAATGCAAGCAAAAACCCAATGGTATACGCCGCTGCCACGCCCGCTGGGCCGTAGGGCAGCCCCACAACGAAACAGCCGAAAAACAGCGGCGCCAGTGCGCATCGCAGCCGAAGGAGTCCTTCGCCGTTGCCGGTGCTATAGAATATCCACCGGGCGCTGGAATAGATCGGCCGAAACACACTGGCGACGGCGAGAATCTTGAAAATCGGGATCGCCCCCTCCCACTGCGGCCCGAGCACCAGGAGAATGATCGGGCCTGCGGCGGCCGCCAGCAGGGCCACCAGGGGCATGGTAAGCCAGGCGACGCTGTTGACGGCCTTTAAGTAGTATTGCCGATATCGCGCCGGGTCGTCTTGCAGACGGCTGAGGGCCGGAACCGTCACGTTGCCCAACGGCTCAAAGATTTTGCTGATAGGCAATGTCATCAATGCGTACGCCTTATGGTAAAGGCCCAGCGCCCCGGCGCCCCAGTGCCAGCCGATGAGGATAGTGTCGACCTTGTGGGACAAGCGGCCCACGAACTTGGCTGCGGTCAGATTGCCGCCGAAGACCAACATGGGCCGGACGCCGGCACCGCGGCGGGGCAGGCCCGGCATCCAGCCGGTCAGCCCCCACACCATGACGGCGGCCACCAGCGACGACGTGGCGCCCATGGCCACCAGCGCCCAGTGGCGAGCGCCCAGCCACGCCAACGTCACCCCGACGACCATGCCGAACGCCATCGCGGTAATGTCCTTGACGGCAAGGGCCGTGAACCGCATTTGCCGTTTCAAGAGGGCGGCATGTTGGGGCGTCAGGCCGCCAAGGACGAACGTGGCCGCGATGGCTACGGTGACGGCAACCAGTTCGGGCCGGCCGTAGAACCAGGCAATGGCCGGAGCCAGCGCCGCAAGGACCAGCATCAGAGCGACGCTCGCGGCCACGTTGATCCAAAAGAGCGTGGAAACCTGCGCGTGGTCGATTTCGTCGCGCTGCACCGTCGCCAGCGACAGCCCGGCGTCCTTGAACATGGCCACAAAGCCCGTCAAGGCCGTCACCATGGCCACCAGACCGAAGTCTGCCGGCGTGAGCAGCCGCGCCAGAACGACGGTGGAACCGAGGCCCAGGGCGAACTTGATGCCCTGCGCCGCCAGCGTCACGGCGCCCCCGCGCACCGAGCGGCCCTTCAGGTCCTCGTGCAGGTGCTCGGTGCCGAACAACTCCCGCCCAGGCGGACGTGCAGCGGGCGCCGGGGGTGGTGGAACGGCGATGGGTTCGGCTCGTGTCAAGGCGCGTCCGGCTACCGGTAGTCACAAGGGATCATAGTTGCCTATACAGCTCCGCAAGGCGGCCGCCCTGGCGGACTGCGTCGAATTCGTGTTCAATGTAATGGCGCTGTCGGGCCAGAAGGTCAGGCCAGTGGTTGGCGTGGTGAAGCCACTGCTCGATGAGGCCGGCCAGCCCCTCGACGTCACGTTCCTCGGCCAGCCACGACCCATCGCCATAGCGCAACACTTCGGGAATATCGCAGTGATTCGTTGCTACGACCGGCATCCCGGTGGCTGCCATTTCGATGATTGCAACGGGCGCCCCTCCTTCCGTATCGCCGTCGGCAGCCGTTACGCTGGGTGAAAGGAATATGTGATGGCGGTACGCTTCGGCCAGCAGCCGGTCGCGCGGCTGGTAGCCCAGCAGGGTCGCGTTGCTCATCAGCCCCGAACTCTCCAACGCCGCGACAATTCGCATTTTCTCCGTGGCAGGACCGGAGTTGGGACGTCCGAAGACCTGCTTTAGCGTTCGCCGGCTCCGGCGGAGAAACTGCCAAACTGCGCCACAGCGGTGGTTCGCTCCTCTTGCATCGCCAATGATGGTTACGACAACGGGCATCCGGCGCTGGAGTTTGCCCAATGCCTCGAGGGCGTAAGGAATGCCCTTCTTTTCGACGAATGACGCTGCAATGAGCGCTCGCAACGGTTCGCCGGCTGAATATCGGCGTGGCGCAAACCGGATGTCGCCTACAGGGATTCCCAGGTGCTGTACGCGAACCTTCCCTGGGGGGCATCCCAGGCGCTGAAGGCATCGGGCCATGTGCGGCCCCTCGCACAGAAACAGGTCGCCTGCAGCGAACAACTCCCGGTAACGCGCCCGCCACTTGGGGTTCCCCTGGGGTACTTTATGCACGTCATAGCCGTAAAAGGTCGTCACGTGAGCTGCCCCGGCGCGCTGGGAAAGGGGAATGTCACACCATCCGCGCACCCCAAAATGCGAATGGACGACCCGAGGCCCAATACGCCGCGCACGCGTCCGAAAGAAACCGGGCGATCGCGTTCCGACAACGTCTCGACACACCCCGTCCCAGCATCGCTGCAGCGCGCTGGTCTCCGAATTGTAGACGTGCATGTTGGGCACCCCATATTGAGCCACGTTTGCCGTCTTGCGACACAATACATGACACGCCACGTCGTCCGGAAGATACTTCACCTGAGTGTATATCCAATTTTCAGTTAACGGCAGCCAGCTACCGGTAGAATGCACAACGGTAAGTGCAGCCGCATCGTGTTGAGTCTGATCGTTCATGCACGAGCGCTCCCTGCGGCGGCGTGTTCACCCCGAGCGGGCCGGGGCCCCGAGCAAACGCCAGCGGGCCTCGACCACATGCGGGCGGCGAGGCTGCTAACGGCCCCGGCCGCCGCACCTTTCCATTTGGCGCCCGCCGCCGCGTGCGATGTCAACGACATACCCGCCGTCATCACTGTCAATACTCCGCCGCAGCCACCGGTGCGGCCTCCTCCTTATTGCTCCGCCGTCGACTCAGCCGCGCCCAGCGCGCAAGGCGATTCACACAGTACATCCACATGTATTTCCGGAAGAGGCGTATTCGCCGTTTCGCCTTGGTCTTGTCATCCACCTGGTCCGGAAACCGCGCCGCTCTGACCCGCTGTTTCGGCGAGAACACGTACACGTTGCACGCCTGAATGAAGAGTGGGTAGTCGAGCAGCTTCAGGGTCGCTCGAAAATCATCTTCCGTCTCGCCAGGAAACCCTACCATGAAGTGCGTTTCAAGCCGAATATCGGGAAACGCCGCTGCGATTCGCAGCATGGCGTCGCGCCACTCTTTTGCGCGGTACCGCCGGCCCATTTGGCCGAGAATTCTGTCGCTTCCAGACTGCACCTGGCATCCTAGCGATTCGACGCGTCCTGTTGCGAACACATCGAACCACTCGCCGAGTTGTGACAGAAGCCGCTCCGGCGTAAGCTGATCGATGAGGATCTTGTAGTCGTGCCGGGAAAACGTCGTTGCAATGGTGTTCAGAAGTTCGACCGGCGAGGCGCCGATGTCTGTACCGTACGCGCCGACATCCTCGGCATGAAGGAAAAACCGTTTGAAGCCGCGCTCGAGGCCCAATCGGAACTCAGAGAGCACGTGCTCCAGGGAACGGCTTTGTACTCGACCCCATGCGAGCTTTTCGCTGCAAAACGTGCATCGGCCTGCGCAGCCCTCCGCAATGCGGATGTGAAAGATCGGCTCGGCAGTCCTTCGTGGCAACATCATCTTGTTAACAGCGCTTTTCAGATGGCGAAGCACGCCATCGTTCAGAATGCTCCTGGGGTAATGCAAGCCGCAGTAGCGGTCGTACGACTCGACCAGGGAATTGGCTGAGCCGTCTTTGTACGGATGTTGAACGTGCTCAACCAGGCCGTCAAAGAACGTTGTATCTCTGGGGCCAATCGCGGGGCCGTCATAGACGGATGCCAGCAACTCCGGGTCAATCTTCGCCAAGCATCCCCATACGATGATCCGCGCCGACGCGTTGGCCTCCTCCTTCAGTCGAGTGATGATTTTGGTGGACGCCTTTTCGGACAGGTCGGTAAGTCCGCAGGCGAACAATACGATCAGTTCCGCCTCGGACGGCTCGGCGGTGATGTCGACGGTCGGGTCGTTGCGCAGCAAAAAGTTGCGCACCTGCATCGATTTCAGCCGCGCAACAGTACAACCGTTGGTGTTTACAAAGGCTTTCATGATTGGGCTCCGTCGATAGGTACCGACAGCGAAGCGGTGTCTACTTCAGTGCAAAGCTGTAACGGCGCGGAATGGTTCGTACCGCTCAGACCGGCAAGAGTGTTAGTTGCAGCATGCACCACATCGGCTACGTCGTCATCGGTGAGCCTTGCCGACAGGGGCAGACTGACGGTTTGGCGACCGATGCGCATGGCGTTGGGGTACTGCTCGGGTTTCCAGCCCATGGCGCGCTGGTAATACGAATGCTCCGGGACACTGAGGTAGTGGACGCCCACCCCGATGCCTCGGGCCGTCATCGCGTTAAGGAATGCATCTCGGGACGTGTTGCACTGAAGCGGGTCAATCAGGATCGTATAAAGATGGTAGCCGTGCCGCGTGTGCGCATCGGCCGCGGGCGGGAGATGAATGGGCAGACCGCACAGCCCTTCATTATAGGCGCGCCATATTTCGGCGCGCCTCGCCCAGTTGTCCTCAACCCGAGCAAGTTGGTGGATCCCCAGGGCTGCCTGGAGGTCGGTCATGTTGTACTTGAAACCGCACGCGACGACCTCGTAATGCCGATAACCGTCGGCGCTGAAGCGCTGCCATGCGTCCCTGCTCAACCCATGCAGGCCGAGCATGGAAACGCGAGCGGCGTCTTCCTTGCGGCGGGTAATGACCATGCCGCCCTCTCCGGTGACAACGTTCTTGGTAGCATAAAAGCTGAAACAGCCGAAATCTCCGAAGGTGCCCGTTTTACGGCCCCGATACTCAGCCTCAACCGCGTGAGCGCAGTCTTCGATGAGTGTAAGGTTTTGCCGCCGGGCGATGTCGCCAATCGCGTCCATGTCGCATGGCCGGCCCGCAAAGTGAACCGGCAGAATGGCGCGGGTCCGCGGTGTAAGCCGGCGCTCGATCTCGTTCGGATCGATATTCATGGTTTGGGGGTCCACGTCGGCAAGGACGGGCACTGCACCCGCATGGACAATCGCGTTGATGGTAGCGCAGAAGGTCAAGGGCGTCGTAATAATCTCATCGCCCGGCTGCAAGCCCGCGGCCAAAATGCTTACGTGTAACGCGGCGGTGCAGGAGTTCAGCGCGGCCACGTGCCGGACACCTTTGTAGGCGGCGAACGCGCGCTCAAAGCGCGCTACTTTCGGTCCGGTTCCCAGCCAGCCCGACGTCAAGGAATCGACTACCTCCTCAATTTCGGCCTGTTCAATCCGGGGCGCGCCGAACACCAGGAAGCTTTCGCGAATGTGTTCGGCCGCCGTCCTTGTGTCCTGGTTCATCGGGCACTCTCTCCGGCCACACGTTGAAGATAACGCCCGTAGCCGTTGGGCATGTGCTGCGCCAGCTCCAGCAGAGCGTCGGCGCCGATGAAGCCCATCCGGTAGGCCACTTCTTCGGGGCAGCCGATCATCATGCCCTGCCGCTGCTCGACGGCGTGGACGAAGTCGGCGGCCTCGAGCAGTGACTCGTGGGTTCCGGCATCCAGCCAGGCAAAGCCCCGTCCCAGCACTTCCACGCGCAGCGCGCCTGCTCGCAGGTAGGCCCGGTTCACGTCCGTGATCTCCAGTTCCCCCCGAGCCGACGGCGTCAGTTGAGCAGCAATTGCGACGACGCGATTATCGTAGAAGTACAGGCCGGGTACGGCATAGTGCGAGCGAGGCTTCGCGGGCTTTTCCTCCAGGCTGACCGCCCTGCCCGCGGCGTCGAACGACACTACGCCATGCCGCTGGGGATCGCTCACCGGGTAGGCGAACACCACGGCTCCCTCCTGGATGTTCGACAACCGTTGGAGGCTCCCGGAGAACCCCTCGCCGTAAAAAATGTTGTCGCCCAGGATGAGGCAAACCGAATCGTTTCCAATAAAGCCGCCGCCGAGAAGAAACGCCTGCCCGATGCCGCCGGGCGCCGACTGCTCAGCGTAAGTGAATCGCATACCCCACCGCGCGCCGTCGCCCAGCAGACGCCGGAACTGCGGCAGATCGTCAGGGGGGCTGATGACGAGCACGTCGCGGATGCCGGCAAACATCAGCACGGAAATCGGGTAATAAATCAAGGGCTTATTGTACACCGGCAGGAGCTGTTTGCTCACGCCTTGAGTTATCGGGTAAAGCCGCGTGCCGCGCCCCCCCGCGAGGATAATGCCTTTCATGGATTCGGGCCCCGTCATCTCAGTGTTTAGGCACAATTCGTGAGGACTCGACATGGAAACACCTCCTGCCGTCACTTCTGCGGCACCATCGACAACAGGTGCAAAACTCTCCGTGTCTTGGAGCGACACAATTGCCACTTGCACTTCTGACAGTCTGTTTTCCCCGTGAACATCTCAAAGGCACAACCAAAGAGCCCTCGGCGCGCACTCCGTTCTCGTGGGTTGCACAAAACCCTTAAAGTGGCCGGTTGGGGTGCGCAGTCCATTGCGATAAGAAAATATAGTTTACGAATTCGGTGCTGCGTGCCGGGTGGCAACAATCGGAAATATTTTCTCGGTGACGCTCATCTTATCGTTCCAAAAGCCTGTGCTCTACAGCCCGTCTCGAATGAATTTGTACTGTTGCGATCAGTCACTCCGGGTGGTGCCATACAGCCCGCCTCAAATGACCTCGCACTTTTGCCAGCATCGATTGAGATTGGAAAATCAGGATTGGAGGTCATAAGAATTTCGCAGAAAACGAGAACGTGTACTCGTGTCTCAGGGAAGCTGCGGCAGATGCTTTCGGCTGACGCCCCCTTTCCGCCACCGGCCGGCTTGCCCGGCCCGGAGCGGTGATCCGTGGGCTACCGACCGGCGTCGCGTCCCTTTTCGCCACCGGCCGGCTTGCCCGGCCCGGAGCGGTGGTCAGGTGGCGTGCGGGGCATCGGCGCGTGTTAGCCACTGACCATCGCTCCGGCGGGACAAACCCCCGGGTGGCGTGCGGGGCATCGGCGCGTGTTAGCCACTGACCACCGCTCCGGCGGGACAAGCCCGCAGGTGGCGTGGGAGCGGCCGCGCGTGTTAGCCACTGACCACCGCTCCGGCGGGACAAGCCCGCAGGTGGCGTGGGAGCGGCCGCGCGTGTTCTTAGCCACTGACCATCGCTCCGGCGGGACAAGCCCGCAGGTGGCTCTTCGTTGTTGTACCCAAGTGACGCCCGGCACCACCCTTGCCTTGGGCGACCGTTTGGGCCATACTGGCCGAGACGAAAGCCATCTCTTGCCTCGATTCGGCCATGTCCATTCCCAGCGAAACCGACTGTTTGCTTGTGGGGCGCATCCGCGCGGGCGAGGAGCGCGCGTGGGAGCAGTTGATCGCGCAGTATGAAGGGCGCCTGCTGGCGTACGTAGAAAGCCGCCTGCACGACCGGGCTGGGGCGGAGGACGTGGTTCAGGAAACGTTCATCGGCTTCCTGACCAGCCTGCCGAATTACGACCGCCGCCGGCCGTTGGAAGGCTACCTGTTTTCCATCGCCGCGCATAAGCTGACCGACCGGCTGCGCCGCGAGGGACGGCGCCCGGCCCTGCCGCTCACCGCGGCCGGTTCCGGCAGCAGTTGGGAGCCGGCCGCGGCGGCCCGGCGCGCCAGCAGCATGGCGCGCAGCGGCGAGCGTCGGGGACTGGAAGATACCGCGCTGGCCGGCGCCATGCGCCAACAGATCGAGCACTGGCGACGGCGCGGCCAGTGGGAAAAACTGCGTTGCGCCGAGTTGCTGTTCGTTCGCGGCCGGGCGAACAAGGACGTGGCCGCCCGGCTGGGCATTCCCGAGCAGACAGTGGCCAATTACAAGCACGAGTTCCTTGCCAAACTGGAAGGGGCCGTACGCAAGCAGCAATTGCCCCGGGAGGTTTTCCCGGAGTTGTACCCGTAAAGGTAACCGCACGGGGGAGAAGACGCTTTGAGCCGTCGGCCCCTGAACGGTTACCGTAAAGCAAACCCATGCCGGAACCGTTTCACGACTCTGACTTTGAAGCGTACCTCGACGAGGCGCTGCCCCCGGAGGAGATGGCGCGCGTGGAGCGGGCGTTGCGGGCGGATGCCGACCTTGCCCGCCGCCTCGTCGCGGCCGCAGCGCGCCGCGACTCGGGCGTCCACTCCATCGGGAGTATCTGGCGCCGGCACCGGCTAAGCTGCCCTACGCGGGAGCAGGTGGGCAGCTACCTGCTCGGGGCGCTGCCGGACGACTGGGCCGATTATGTCGCCTTCCACCTCGACGAGGTCGGATGCCGCTTCTGCCGCGCGAACCTGGCCGACCTCGAGCGCCGGCAGCAGGAGCAGCCCGAGGCCGTCCAAAAGCGCCGCCGCCGGTATTTCCAAACCAGCGCGGGCCACCTGCGGTAAAGAGCGGTTCGGAGTGGTTCAGAAGATCCCTGGCCTCGTACCGTTCCACCGAAAGCAACCTACACCAACCCCCACCGCTTGCGCAGGAACCATTCGGCGCTGAGCAGGCCGACCAGAGCGAGGAAGGTCGACCAGGTGTCCCACAGAGAGCGCTTGGTTTCGCGCTCGACGATCAGCTCGTCGGTCTCGGCAGCGAGGCGGCGGATCAAGTCGGGCAGCTCCTCGGGGGCGAGCGACCGGCCGCCGGTGAGCGAGGCGAGGCTTTGCATGGTGGCGGTGTCGGCGCCGGGGTTGTCCAACTCCAGGTCCTGCTCGAACACGAGGAACCGGGCGCGCGAGGAACCCAGCGGCTGGCCGTCGTGCGTGGCGGTCACCTCGATGGCGTAGTCGCCGGCGGCCTTCGCGTCGCGAATCGAGCCGACCATCTCGGCGTCTTGGCGCACCAGGTCGAGCGGCCGGGGGTTGCCGCCGGGCGTGACGAGCCGGGCCTCGAACCGGGCGTCCCGCAGCGGCTCGCCCGTGGCCGCCTGCGCGCCCACGGTAAAGTCGACCCGCTCGGCCGGGGCGAACTGCCGCCGCTCCAGACGCACCCAAACGCTGCCTTCGATCGATTCGTCCTTGCGGGCGAGCCAGAGGACGAGCTGCCGCCAGAACCGCTTGTGCTCGTGGTCGAACCCCTGCATCCACCATCGCCAGGTGCTGTCGGCGGCGAAGGCCATGGCACGGCCGGCGCCGTAGGTGTGGGCGACCAGCAGGGGCGCTTCGCCGTCGGCGGCCAGTTCGAGCGCCCCGGGGGCCAGCCGACTGCGGTCCAGCTTGTTGGCGCCTTCCAGGGGCGGCAGTTTCGACCACGCCGCCTGGTTCGCCCGCCGGTCGGACGAAAGCAGCAGCGAAAAATGCCCCAGCCCCAGCGGCGTGGGCATCATGCGGACGGGGCCGGGCACGTGGGCATCTTCGCGGATGGGGGCGTCGAACTGCTGGCGCGAGAACCGGTCCATGCGCAACGGCAGCACGTCGGCCAGCGGGGTGGTGGCGTAGCCGCCGGGGCCGAAACTGTGGAACCCGCCCAGCATGACGAAGCCGGTTCCGCGGCGCACACTGTCGGCCAACCGGTTCATTTCCGGTTCGGTGAAGGCGGTCGAGTCGAGGTCGCCCAGGATGACCACCTGGTACTTGCCCGGCTTGAACCGGTCGGCCAGGTCGCCGGGCCGGGTTTCGGGCTTTTGCGGGTCGATGCGAAGGTAATCGACTTGGATGTCGGGCGAGGTGTCGAGTGCCCGGCGCAGGAACCGCTGCTCGACCCGCAACGACCCTTCCAGGTACAGCACGCTCAGCCCACCCGGCAGGACGTTCACAAACGTGCTGCGCTGATTGTTGGTGGTGACCAATTCGCCGGGCTGGGGCGGGACCTCGAGGGTGAGCTTGTATTCGCCGGGCACCTGGGGGGCGAAGTCGAGCTGTACGGGCAGAAGCTGCCCGCTGGTCGTTACCTGCACGTCCTGCTGGGCCACCACCTCCATTTCGCCGGGCTCGGTTTCGAACAGCAGCCGGACGGGCAGGGTGCGGTTGACGTACCCGTCGGCCCGCACCTCGCCCTCGACGGCCAGGTGGTTCTTGACGAACACGGAGGGGCTGGCCAGCAGTTTCGTGACGGCCACGTCCTGGACCTGCCCGAGGCCGCGCGACTGGCCGAAGGGGAACGTGTACATCGGGTAGCCGAGCCGCCGCAGCGCCGCGGCGCCGGTTTGCGGCGGGGTGTCGTACGGCGGGTAGGCCCGCTGCGCGCCGTCGCTCAACAGCAGAACGCCCAAGAGCCGCTTGCCCGCCTCCTGCCGCAACACCTCCTCCAGCGCGGCGCCGATAGCGGTCTGGTCGCCGGTGGGTTCGTCGGGGAGGGGGATATGGCCGCCGGCGGTGTTCAGCCGCTGCGCGGTCCGGTCGAAGGTATAGGCCCGCAGTTCGAACTCGCGTGCGATTTGCCGCAGGTCGGGGGCGGCGGTTTCGAGGGCCTCCTTCATGGCCGCCCAGCGTGACCTGCCTTGCAGCATGTCGCGGACCGACATGCTGCGCGACTGGTCGATGAGCATGACCAGCGTGGCGGCCTGCCGGGTGGTTTCGGTATAGACGAGCGTGGGCCGGAGCATGAGCATGAGCATCAGCGATATCACACCCGCGCGCAGGGCCGCCAGCCCGAGCTGCCGCCAGCCGCCCACTTGCCCCCCCCTGGGCCGCACCGCCAGCAGCGCAACGAGCACCACCGCCGCCGCGAAGACGAGCAGGTAGCTGTCGGTAATGGGGTTGAGGGTCAGTCGCATGATGCGCCGATCGGGTAGGGTGGGACAAGCAAGCCGCATTCCTGGTGGGACGTCGGTCGCTGGTACGGCTTGCATGCAGCGGGCCGCCAGGACACCGGTCCGGTGCGGCTTGCGGCGTCCCACTGACGATTGCCGCGACCTTGTCCCACCCTGGGTTCTTTGTGTCGGTACACGGCTATGCCTTGTAGAAGCGGTTCGATACGAGGTGTTCCGCGCCCAGCACGATAATCAGCACCAGCAGCAGCGGGGTGAACAGTTCGCGACCGACGCGGGCTTCGCGCTGCTTGCCTTCAAGCTCGGTTCGGCGGCGGGCCAGTTCGAAGGGGAAGGCGCCGAACAGCCGCCGAAGGTGCTCCTCGTCGATGCGGCGCAGCTCGGTCTGCCGCGGGTCGAGGTTTACGCTGAACCCGCGGTCGAACCCTTCGCGTCCCCCCGCCTGCGCGCGGAAGTTGCCCGGCTCGTCGGTCGCGCTCACCAGCAGCACGTTCCGGTCGAGGTCGGGCGTCACCGGCAGCTTCAGCCCGCGGGGGGTGCTGAGCGTGTAGCGGGGGCGGCGCTGGGCGGGATCGAGCCGCAGCGCGGCCGTCTGCCCGGCCGTATAGTTGAACTGTTCCTCGCTGCTTCCCACCAGGTACGCGGCCAACTCGTTCGTCAGGATCAGGAAGGGCCAGGCCTCGCCGACGGGCAGGAGGTTCCACGGGTTGCGGTGCGGCCGGTCGGAGACGGGCGTGGTGAGGGTTACCGCGCGGCCATCGCCCACGGGGCGCTCGACGAGCGCCGGCGCGCCGTCGCTGAAGGGTGCGACCACGCTCGCGCCCGGGGCTAGGTCGCCAAGCTGCCAGTAGCGAAACACGGGAAAGGCGGTCCACGGCACGGCGTCGGCCTGCCCGCGGAAGGCGGCGGTTACCGGGTGTTGATAGTCGGCGGGCGCGAGGTACACGTCGCCGTCGGGCCGCCGCGCTTGCCGCAGCAGCGGGCCTGGCAGGATTGCCTGCGCCTGCGCGTCGTTGAACGAATCGACCGCCGCCGCGTTCCGGCCCAGGAATACGGCCACGCCCCGTCCTTCCGAGGCAAAATCGGCGAGGCGCTTCCAGGTGGCCGGCTCCAGCGGCCCGGGATCGAGCAGGCACACGGCCGCGTAGTCGTCCAGGGGCCGGCCGGGAAGCTGGTCGAGGGAGGTCACGTCGCACTCGAACCGCGCCTGGCCCCGCTTGCGGAACACGCCGGGCGCGAGGGCCTCGGTCAGATACAGAGCGAAGGCGTCGGCCGGCTCGGGGGCGGCCACGAGGATGCGCCACGGCGGCTGCACCTCGACGGTGAGGTAGCGCGCGTCGTCCTCGGCCAGCGCGTCCTGCCCGGCGATGCGCACCTCGCCCTGATGCGTACCCACTTCGAGCCCGCCAACGCGGAACTCGACCCGCTCCGACTGGCCGGCCTCCAAGCCGACCGTCTGCTGGCTGCGTCGCTGTTCGTTTCCATCGCCGTCGAACAGGATGAGTTCAACGGTTCGCTCGCCCGCCTCGCCGGCCCCGCCGATCCGGCTCAGCGACGTTTCCACCGCCAGCGTGCCGCGGTTGGACAACACCTGGGCGGAAAGCTGCAACTCGCCCAGCGAGTAGTTCGACGGCTGCTCCACCCCCACGTCGATCAAGTAGACGGCCGCACCGGGCACCTCGGCCAGGCGGTCCCGGAGCCGGGCGGCCTCGTCGTCGGGCCACGTGGCGCGGCTGAGGTCGGTGAACACGTACACCTCGCGGCTGGCAAGGTCGCTTTCGGCCAGCAGGCGCAGCGCTTCCTCGACGACCACCGTGAGCGGCTGCGAATGGGCCACCGCCTCCAGCCGCCGGACCCGATCGCGCGCCGAGCCGAGGTCGACTTCGAACGCCGACGGGCCGAGGCGGGTGTCGAGCACGCCGATCTCGCTGTTCGCCGGAAGCTGCCCCAACAGCCAGAGGCCGAACTCCGCTGCCGCTTCCAGCCGCGTGCGGTTTTCCGCGCGGTATTGCATGCGCGGCGCGGCGTCGAACACCAGCACCGCGGCTACCGGCGCTTCCTGGCTGCCCATGGCCCCAGCCCAGCGGAGGGTCGGACGCGCCAGGGCCAGCGCCAATAGGGCAATCGCGCCCGCCCTTAGGAGCAACAGCAGCAAATGCCGCAACCGCATTCGCCGCTGGTTCGTCTCGTGCCGCTGCGCTACGAAGCGCAACGCCGGGAACTCCAGCCGCTTCGGCTTCTGCCGCATGATCAAATGCAGCACAATCGGCACGGCAATCAGGGCGGCGCCGGCGAGTAGTGCGGGCGTTACAAAGGTCATATCTTCCGTTGCTCCGGAGGGCAGGCAAACTAGGCCGTTTAGGGGGAGCGTTCCATTTTCGCGGTGAAAACTGGGACGATTTCTCCCCTACTTTCAGTTTATCCCCGGGCGGCCCGATTCACCAAGTATTCCATCAGCGCGCGGTCGAACTGCACGCTCGTATCCAGCGGAACGTAGTCGATGCGCGCCTGCGCGCACTCGCGGCGGTAGCGGTCTCGGAAGGCGTCGAGTTCCGCCAGGTAATCGCGGCGGAACCCGTCGGCGTCGATGGCCAGCCGGCGGTGGTCCTCGGGGTCCTCCAGTTCGACCATCCCGCCGAAGGGGAACCGGACCTCGGCCTCGTCGAGGATGTGGAACACGATCACGTCGTGCCCGCTATGGCGGAGCCGGTACAGCGACTGGAGCACGGCGTCGGGCTCGCCCAGCAGGTCGCTGAACACCATGACCAGGCTGGCGTGCTTCAGCAGCGCGGCCACCTGGACCAGGCTGGCGGCGATGTCGGTTTCGCCCTCCGGCTTCGACCGGGCCAGCAGCGACAGCAGGTCGCCCAGGTGCGAACGCCGCGAACGGGGCGCCAGGCTGGCGCGCAGCTTCCGGTCGAAGGTGAGCAGGCCCACCGGGTCCTGCTGGTGGATCATCAGGTACGCCAGGGCCGCGGCCAGGCAGACGGCGTAGTCGAACTTCGTTAATTCCTGGCGGTACGTGTAGCCCATCGACCGGCTCAGGTCCATCACCAGGTAGCCGGTCATGTTGGTTTCGGCCTCGAACTTCTTGACGTAATACTTGTCGGTCTTGGCATACACGAGCCAGTCGATGTCCTTCGGGTCGTCGCCGGGCGTGTACTTGCGGTGCTCGCTGAACTCGACGGAGAACCCGTGGAACGGGCTGGCGTGCAGGCCGTGCAGGAAGCCCCGGACGATAAACTGCGCGCGGAGGTCGAGCCGCTTGATTTGGTTGACGACTTCGGGCTTCAGGTAGCGTTCAGCGGCGGCCATTACTTTCGCTCGTACTTCGGAATCTCCGGCGTCGGTATTTCCCGGAGCAGGCGTTCGATGATGTCTTCCGACGCAAGCCCTTCGGCCTGGGCCTGGAAGTTGGTGCTGATGCGGTGCCGGAGGACGGGCACGGCGATCTTCTGCACGTCGTCCAGGGCCACCGAGAACCGGCCGTCCATCGCCGCCAGCGCCTTGCCGCCGTGGATGAGGAACTGCCCGGCGCGCGGCCCGGCGCCCCAATCGACCAGTTCCTGCACGTACTTCGGGGCCGAGGGGTCCTTCGGGCGGCTGGCCCGCACCAGCCGCGCCACGTACTGCACGATGTACTGGCTGACCGCCACCGAGCCGACCAGCTTCTGGAGGTTCACAATCGCCTTGCTGGAAAGAACGCTGCGGATTTCGACCGGTTCATGCCGCGTCGTGACCGAGAGGATGCGTTCCTCTTCCTCGGCCGTGGGGTAATCGACCTTGATGTTGAACATGAAGCGGTCCAACTGGGCCTCGGGCAACGGGTAGGTGCCCTCCTGTTCGATGGGGTTCTGCGTGGCGATGGTGAAGAACGGCTCGGGCAGGGAGTAGGTGGTCTGGCCCACGGTCACCTCCCGCTCCTGCATGGCTTGCAGCAGCGCGGCCTGGGTCTTCGGAGGGGTGCGGTTGATCTCGTCGGCCAGCAGGATGTTCGCGAAGATGGGCCCCTCGACAAAGCGGAAGTCGCGCCGCCGGTGCTCGTCCTCCTCCAGGATGTTCGTCCCGGTGATGTCCGACGGCATCAGGTCGGGCGTGAACTGGATGCGTTTGAACTGCACGTCGAGGATTCGGGCCAGCGTGCTGACCATAAGTGTTTTGGCCAGCCCCGGCACGCCGACCAGCAGGCAGTGCCCCCGGGTGAAGACGGCCGCGAAGATCTGTTCGATCACGTCGGCCTGGCCCACAATGACCTTCTGAAGCTCGTCCTGCATCAGCCGCCGGTGCTGGCTGAACTCCTGCAATACATCGCCGAGACTACGGGGTTTGGTGGCCAAAAGCGGGCTCCTCAACGGGAAGGTGGCGAAAACACTTCATTTTACGGTCGGATGGGCCGACGGCCCAGGGCGCGGAACCATCGGCGCGCACCCAGGGGCGCGCCTTGCCGGCGTACCCCCTTAATTCTAAGATGTTGGGTAGGCCCTGTTTACTCCAGACACCGGATCCACCTTCTCATGAACCGGCTCCTGATCGCGGCAATGGTCTGCGCGGCATCGTTCGTACCGCTTACGCCGACTGCGCGGGCAGACATTACCGCCGATGAAGTCCGCCAAGCCATCGAACAGGGGGTGGCCTATCTGAAGCAACAGCAGCACACCGATGGCCGATGGTCCGACTGGCCCGGCAAAGATGGGGGGGTAACCGCCCTCTGTACACTGGCCCTGCTCAACGCGGGCGTGCCGCCGGAAGACCCCACCATCCAGCGGGCGCTGGGCTGGCTGCGGGCCCGCCGCCTGAAGGACACCTACACCGTCTCGCTGCAAACCATGGTCTTCTGCCTGGCCGAGCCGGAAAAGGACCGCCTGCGGATCGAACAGAACGTACGCTTCCTCGAAGTCGCCCAGGTGACCGCCGAGGCGTTCCGCGGAACGTGGGGTTACACGACGGGGTCCTCGCGGGGCGATAACTCGAACGCCCAATTCGCCCTGCTGGCCCTCCACGAGGCGGAACGTGTGGGCATTGAGGGGAACCCCCGCACCTGGAGGCTGGCCGAGACGCACTGGAAGAACACGCAAAACGAGGACGGCTCCTGGGGCTATACGCCGGGCGACCGGGGCTACGGAAGCATGACCGCCGCCGGAATCGGGTCGCTGGTGATCGTATCCGACAAAATCCACGAGGCCGATGCCACGGTCGAAGGGGAGCGGATCCTCTGCTGTGGCCGCCGCGGACGCGACGACTCCGCCATCGAACGGGCGATCGACTGGATGGGCCGCAACTTCGCGGTCACCCAGAACCCCGGCAAGAATGTTTGGCGGTACTACTACTTGTACGCCATGGAGCGCGCGGGGCGGCTTACCGCCCGCCGCTTCTTCCATAACCCCCACACCGGCGACGCTTACGACTGGTACCGCGAGGGCGCCGCCGCCCTGCTACGCGACCGCGGCGCCCTGCGAGCCTTTTGGCGCGGCCGCGCGCCGGCCGAGAACGACCCGCACATCGCCACCAGCTTCGCCCTGCTGTTCCTCAGCCAGGGCCGCCGGCCTATCCTCATGGCGAAGCTGAAGCACTCGGCCGACGGCGACTGGAACCGGCACCGCAGCGACGTGAACAACCTCACCCGTTACGTCGAAGAAAGTTGGCGCCGCGACCTCACCTGGCAGACCATCGACCTGGGCGGGGCCTCGGTCGACGACCTGCTCGAAGCGCCGGTCCTGTACCTGTGCGGCCGTGTCTCGCCACTGCCCGACAGCGAGGAGGCCCGCACCCAACTGGCCCAAAAGCTGCGCGACTACCTGGACCGGGGCGGCTTTCTGGTGGCGGAAGGTTACTGCGGAACCGGCTTCGACGAGGGTTTCCGGCAGTTGATCGAGCGGGTCTTTCCCGAGCCGGAGTACCGGCTGCGCCTGCTCGACCCGGGGCACCCCATTTGGTTTGCCGAGGAGAAGGTGCAGGTTCCGCGGCGTCTGGAGGGCATCGACTTCGGCTGCCGCACCAGCGTGATTTTCGCCCCGCGCGACCCGGCAGAAAACCCCCGGCCCTCGCTGAGTTGCCTTTGGGAGCTTTCCCGGCCCGGACGCGGCACAAAGTATCCCGACAGCGTGCAGCAGCAAATCGACGACGCGCTGGCCTTGGGTGTGAACATTCTGGCCTACGCCACCAACCGCGAACTGCAGTTCCGAGACCCTGCACGGCCCGAGCCCACCGATGCCCGGCCCAGCGATGCGATTGCGCGCGGGCGAGTGACCGTGGCGAAGCTGCAGCATCCGGGCGGGTGCAACGCCGCGCCCCGGGCGCTGGTCAACCTGATGGACGCCGCGGCCGAGAAGCTCGGCCTGCGGGCCGGCGCCGAGCAGGTGATGCTCCGCATGACCGACAGCGCGATGTTCGACCACCACATGGTGTTCATGCACGGCCGGCACACGTTCCGGCTGACCGACGGGGAACGGCAGCAACTGCGAACCTATCTGGAGCGAGGCGGCATGATGCTGGCCGACTCGATCTGCGCCAGCCGGGCGTTCGTCGAGTCGTTCCGCCGCGAAATGGCGCTGATCTTCCCCGACAAGTCGCTGGAGGCCATTCCGCCCTCCGACCCGATGCTTTCGACCGCCTACGGCGGATTCGACCTGCGCCAAGTGACCCGCCGCGACCCCCAGACCCGCGACGACGGCGGCCCGCTGGAGGCCACCCTGCGCAAGGTGCCGCCGGCGTTGGAGGGCATCCGGTTCGGCGACCGGTGGGGCGTGGTCTTTTCGCCGCACGACATCAGTTGCGCGCTGGAAATGGACGGTTTGCTCGAGTGCCGCGGGTACGTGCGCGACGACGCGGCGCGCATCGGTCTGAACGTGATCCTGTACTCGCTGCAGCAGTGAGGCAGGCGGCAGCCGGCTGCGCAGGGGCGACTTTTTCGCCCGCCGCCGCCCCCCATTCGCCACCTGCGGGCTTGCCCCGCTGGAGCGATGGTCAGTGGGCTACCACCCCGCCGCCGCCCCCCATTCGCCACCTGCGGGCTTGCCCCGCTGGAGCGATGGTCAGTGGGCTACAGACAACCGCTGCGGGCAGCCTATTGACCACCGCTCCAGGCCGGGCAAGCCGGCCGTTGGCGTCCCCGACTTGTGTACCACAGCGACGGTGAAACCCCGGGATATGCAGCCAAACCCGAACACTCGGCCCGGAAGGGGCCGGACCCGAAGCCCGAGCCCGCGGGCGTGGCGCCCTTGCACGGCACCATCGGTGCCTCGGCGACCCGTTCCCAGCGTTCCACCCCGGGCTGCCGAGTTGGCCGCCCTTGGGGGCAGAGTTGGCCGCCTGCGACGCCAAACCCGCGGAAAAGGGCCGGAAAGCGACAACCCCCCGACCGCGCCCGCGCAGACGCCGGCATCCCCAGTCCGTTCCCCCGCCGGGCGCGGCCCCGCCCCCTCTTCGCGGCGGGGTGTTGACGCCGTTCCCCGCCCGGGTGAAAATACCGTGTATGCGGAGGCGGCGATCCGTAACGGTAGGCCCTCGGCGCGGCTGCTCCGTCGTTCGCTGCTCCAGCCTGAGGCGACCGCAGCGTGAAAATGTGACGTGTCGCGTTCACTTCGCTGTGCATCGATTCGGTCCGGTTGGCGTAACAGAAACATGATGGCGGACCTCTTCTGGAAGACCTCGAAAGGCGTGAAGGCGCTGCTGGCTACACCCTTCAAATCGGAGGAGGAGCTGGAAAGGATCGTTTTCGAGAATTCCGAACTCCTCGAAGACATATTCCTGCTGAAGCGCCAGGTACGCGGTGGCTCGAAGTCCGGAATCCCCGACATCATCGGCATCGACAGTGACGGGAATATTTGCATTCTCGAGATGAAGAATTGCGCAGTCGATGCGGCAATCATCCCGCAAGTTCTCCAGTACGCATTCTGGGCGGAGAGCAACCCTGACTCGATCAAGTCGTTGTGGCTGGAGTGCGGCAAAGGCCTTCATGCCGAGCCGGCAGTTCATCGCAAGCTTTTCCTGGTTTCTCGCGCTTCCGCCGCCGTGCGTCGAGAAAAAACGAGCCTGAATCTCGGCTTGCAGCGCCCTGGTGTCGCCCCCATGAGCCGCAGCCAGCTCGAGCAACACCGGCAGGTCGATCTGCGACGGTGAAAACTCACTTCCGAACGGTAAATCGCTTTTCTCGGACATGGGTCATTCCATTGCAGCCGTGACGCACCAGCCGTATAGCATTGCCCACCTTTAGCATCCTAGCCGGGAATGGGCCTTGCCGCAAGGGGGGGGCGGATTTTCCCGCCTGCTTGTGCGGCTCCTTTACCGCTCCCGCCCCAGGCACAGCAGCTTCCCGTCCTCGGTGGTCAAGTATAGCCGGCCGGCGGCGGTGGAAAGGCCGTCGAACGCCGGGGCGATGGAAAGCTCTTGCGCACTGCGCAGGGAACCGTCCTCCGTGGAGAACACCTTCAGCAACGAGCCCAGCCGGCCCTCGAACGAGGCCAGCGGATCGTCGGGGTCGACCACGTCGGGCAGGCCGACCGTCACGAGCAGGTCGCCGGCCAGCACCATGGCGCGGATGCGCGAGGGCGTCATCGTTTGCCACTTCGGCGGGTGCGCGCGCTGATACCCGGAACCCTTCTCCACCCCCCGCCCGCCGCGCCGGTGCGGGTCGTTGTACGCTTCCTCGGGCAGCCAGCGGATCGGCTCCACTTCCGGCTGGGCGGCGAGGATGTCGCGGTACTGCTCGTGGAACGCGCGGGGGTGGCCCGGGATGCCGCGGGGAAACGCCTGCTTCTCCAGCACCGGCTGGTTGTCGATGGCGTCGGCGAACAGCAGGTAGCCGTCCTCGCCGGGATAGAAGATGGGGCTCCAGTGAAAGCGGCGGTAGAAATACTTCACCGCGTAGGCGGTCCGCTCGTCGAACACGACAAGCTGCCCGCTCTTCGGCGCGTGCTGGGCGAAATAGAAGCCGGGCCAGCGGTGGCTGTGCATCCAGTACAGGCGGTCGAAGCCCGTGTCGTCGAGGAACCCGCCCGTGGCCACCAGATGGTTCGCGCCCATGTCCAATTCGCCCAGGGGGCTTTTCTGTTTGACGGGCAGGCGGTTGAGCCGGGCGTCGAACTTGATTCGCTTCAGGTACAGGTCGTCCCCGTCGCTGACGATCAGGTCGTTCAGCGCGCCTTCCATGGCGAACGGCGCGCCCATCTCCTCCCAGATGTTCGGCCACGGCCCTTCCAGGTGATGGCTGTGGAGCACCTCGCCGGTGGCGGCGTCGAGCGCGTACACGAGCATGCCGCCGTCGAGGAACGACGACCGCCCGGCGGCGAAATAGGCTACGCCGTCCTGCACCAGCACGCTCCCGTGCACGGGCCAGACCGATTCCAGTTGCTCATACGAGACGATTCGCTGCACATGCGGCGCCGCCTGGAACCGCCAGACCACCGCGCCGTCGGCGGCGCGCAGGCAGGTCACCCGGCCGTCGCGGCTACCGAACAGCAACAGGCCGTCGTGGTAGGTGGGCGCCGAGTCGATGCGCCCGCCGGCGGTGAAGCTCCACACGTCGTCGCCGGTGGCGGCGTCGAGGCAGCGGATGCGGTGGGCGTCGCGCTCGGCCACCCAAAGCCGGTCGCCGACCACCACCGGCTGCGTGGCCCAGCCGGCCAGGTCGACCTGCCACAGCGTTTCGGGTTCGGCCGGCACGCCGGTTTCGGCCGATCCGCTCCGCAGCCCGTCGCGCCGGTACATGGGCCAGTCGGCGGCGTTCGCCTCGGGACCGGGCGTAGCTTCGCCGTAGGCCGGGCCGCGGTGGAGCTGCGCCGGGCCGCTCGGCTCGAGCGGCTCGGCCGGTTCCGCCGAGGTGGCCAGGAACCCCGGCTTCTTCACGCCGGGATAGCAGAAGCATTGGCTGGGCGGCGCGTAGAACAGCCCGTTGGCCGGCGTGGCGCCCGTAAAGCAGGGGGCCCGGAGCCAGTCGTGCCGCATATGCTCCTCGCCGGCCAGGTCGATGAACTCGGCCCCGCGTTTCGGCCAGATGAGGAACCGCTCGGTGGCCTTGCTGCGGTGGCAGCGGGCGTGGTGGCCGGGCGAGATGAGTTGGCCGATTTTGACCTCCTGCACCACCTTCCCGGTGTGCAGGTCGAAGCCGCGCAGGAAGCCGCCGCACCAGACGGTGCCGTCGACCACGAACAGGTCGGTCGGCTGGACGCACGCCTCGGCCTGGCCGCGCCCGCCCGGCCGCC